>NZ_VBWP01000006.1 GCF_005771635.1 Culicoidibacter larvae
TTGTATACTTGTTTTGGGACATAAATTTTCTTCCTTTCGATATTGTGAAATTTGTCCAAGTTTCGTGGGGCTGACCAAAACGCGTCAAATTTTAGACATACGTGAAAAAAATAAAAAAAGACCGTTGCTAAACAACGGTCTTTTTATCTCTTATTTTTCTAACTAACATAAATATTTGCCCAAAGATAAAAGCAATAACAATACCGAGCAATACCCAGACGATTCTTTCTAATAAATACTGAGCAATCAACTTATCGTTGCTACCAGGGTACAACAAGAATGAAAAGGTCATAAAAGTAACGAAGAACGGTGTAATGTAAGCTGTGCTTTTATGAAAGCCGGCAAGCAATAAAATTGCTATCATAGCAAAAATACCTGTTCGGGTTATCTCCGGAATATAGTAATAAGCCACCGAAATAATCACCATGCCAATAATAATTGAACCGGCCCGCCACAATGAACGGCTGACCTGTTTATTAAAATACGGTCGCATTACTAATCCGGTTGACCCAACAATCCATCCCGAATGATCCCAGAAAAAACTCAGCATTGTCGAAACTGCCATTGCCGCCCCTAAAGCAATACCATAAAGCTTAGCATCTTTTTCAGTCAGCATTATCGCCTGAGGTTGCTGAGCCACAACCTCACGTTCAGGAAATATAAGTGAAACACCAAAAGCAAAAACAGCATTTATTGCTATAACTATCATAAATGCCAACGCAGATTCAATAGTTGTCATACTTAAACCAATACCAATCACTGGAACAATAAAAGTCATAACGATAGGACTATTTCGTTTAGCCGCAATTAAAGCCGCTGCAAAGGCCAGTAAGAAAATGAAAACGGCAGCACCAATTTCAGTCATATAAAATTTTATTATAGCGCCTATCAGTATACTGATTCCCATGAACAAACCAACAAGAACAATTGAAACTCGCTTTTTCCGTTTCGGTGCGACCCCAGCAATTGCTGCCGGAATTAAACTAATAATTGATAAAAGCGCCAATCGCTGCTCCTGAACCATAATCAGACTTATCGGAATCAACAATAAAACAGCAATAAATATTATATTTCGGCTGTCCCATTGAAACTCAGCCCTTACTTTTTCCCAAAACATATCCGATTTCCTCCGCACATTTCATGATAAATACCATTATTTATCTTACCACATCAGAGCGACGCTTGCATAAAATATATTCATAATTACGGCGTATTTTAAAAATAGCGGCGTACTTTTTTCATATACTGCCGATATTGCTCACCAAACTGTGCAATACACCACTGCTCTTCTGCCAAAATCAGCCAGTGACAAGAAAGCTGAAACACAAATAAAGCCACTAACAAAACTATCGACCCGGTTAATAACACACAACCCATAAAGTAAAGGAAATAACCCACATACATCGGATTACGGGAAAACCGATATAAACCATTGGTATTTAAACGTTGCTCATCTGGATGAGAAAAATTAATTGTCGATATCACTAAAATAACAATCCCTAAAAAATACACGAAGCCGCCGACATAAACAAAACTCGAGCTAAAATCAACACTCAAAAAAAGCGGAACGATAACCAACAACACGGTTGCAATCTGATATAAATATAAGAAGTATTGCTTATCCTTGGGGAAAGGCGGATAAAGTGCCGCTCGTAAGAGCGCCGCTTTATCAAAAAAACGCGGCAAAACAAACCGAATCAGCAAGAGCGGAATCAGTAAAACAAAGCCATTAATTGTCATATTCTTTGACTCGCTTCATACCAATTGAATCCGGTGAATTATAAAAGCCAAACTGTGCATATAATTGATCCGCCGGAACTGTTGCCAACAAGCTAACAAAAGCATCATTATCAAAATGACTCCGCAAATAATCATCAATATGCTGCATAATAACTTTACCCAGACCCTGCCCTTGATAATCCTTAGCCACCATAATATCAGAAACAACTAAAGTAATCGCACCATCACCAACAATACGGCCAAAACCAATAAGTTTACTATCTTCATACAAACAAACACAAAACATCGTATTCGCTAAAGCAACCTCTACCTTATCAAGTTTCTTCTCACCCATACCACTATCAATACGTAACCAAATATAATCTTGCGCTACCGGTTTCTCAAACTTTACTTCCATATGCTCACTCCTCTGCCATTGCTCACATTATAGCACTTTTATTTTTACCGAACAAATGAAAAGCCGGAGCGGCCCGCTCCGGCTTTTCCAACTTCTCTACAAAGACTTAACCACTCTTGCCGGATTACCAACAGCAACACAATTATCTGCAATAGACTTTGTGACCACTGCACCAGCACCAATCGTTACATTATTACCAATAGTAATCCCTGGTAAAACGACAACATTGCCGCCAATCCACACATTATCACCTATTACAATCGGTTTCGTTGTTGTAATATACCGCGTTTTTCCTCCATCCTCACCTATAATTCGCTCGCCAGCATGAAGCGGATGTTCAGCAGTATATAGTTGAACATGTGGTCCTAACAAGCAATTTGCTCCAATTGTAATTAAATTATCATCAATAAAAATACAATTATAATTAATAAATGTATTGGCGCCTATAGTTATATTATCGCCATAATCACAGAAAAATGGTGACTCAATCCAAACATCAGCACCAACATCGGCAAACAATTCGTCCATAGCTTTTGTCTTTTCCTCAGCAATATCACTACCATTAAATGTTCTCAATATGGCTCTTGCTTGATAATAGCGCCCAAGCAACTCCGGATCACGTGAATCATACGCCAAACCGGCTAACATCTTTTCCTTTTCAGTCATATATCCGCACACCTTTCTAGTCATCTCATTTAATCATATCACGATACTATCTTTAAGTCTAAAATAAAAAGGCAGCCTCGTTGGCTGCCTTTTTATCAATTTTCTCCCAAACTAATATTTAGCCAGAATTTCCCTAATAACATCGCCATCTATATTGCCACCGGAAATAATCAGGGCAATATTTTTCCCGCCAACACGTTCACGGAAATCCTGGACTGCTGCAATCGTCGTGCAACTGCCGGCTTCAGCCACAAATTTTTCCTCAGTAATCATAAATGCTACAGCTTTAGCTATTGATGCTTCTGGAACAACGATAATATCACTAACATAGTCTTTAAGCATCGTATAACTCAATATCCCTACGCCACCAACTAATGAATCACAATAGCTTTCTTCATTCGGATAGGCATCATAAAAAACATTATCTTCATACGACTTCACCATCGCCGGGCATGCCTCAGTCTGCACACCAATAATTCTAATGTCAGGATTAATCGCTTTTGCCGCAACGGCAATACCAGTAATCATCCCGCCACCGCCGATTGGCACGACAATGGTATCAATTTCCGGATTTTGATCCAAAATCTCAATTGCCATCGTGCCCTGACCGGCATAAATCTTAGGATCATCATAGTAAGAATCAATAAACACCATGTCTTTATCTTTAATATACTCATGCCCAAGAGCATGGGCTTCATCATAGTTTTTTCCGAGTTGCACAACGCTGGCACCAAAATATTTTATCTTGTCCACTTTACTCTTAGGTGTTGTAGTCGGGACAATAACTACTGCTTTTTCGATGCCCAACAGCGATGCCGCATAGCTCACCGAGCTACCATGATTTCCTGATGAAATAGTAGCAACACCTTTTGCCTTTTCTTCATCAGTGAGAGTTAACATTTTATTGAGTGCCCCGCGTACTTTAAAACTCTTTACTTTTTGCAAAGATTCCAGTTTAAAAAAATATCTCTGCTGTTCATTACCTAAATAATAAGATTCAATCAAAGGTGTTGTCGGTAAATATGGATGAATTCTATCATAAGCCTCTTTTACGTCTTGATAAGTAAATTTTTCCATAATCGCTTCTCCTTTAGTTTAAATTTGCAGTGTAACAACATCGCTGTCTTTAGCAGTTTCAATGGCAAGCTTTGCTGTTGCCAAGTCCATAATTGCCATTCCGGTCGCATCAAAAATTGTCACTTTCGCTTTGACTCTCGGCTTTTTAGCTCCGGTGATTAGCTCACCAATTTCTCCGGCAACATCATCAAGTTTTATTATATCTTGCTTTAGTGCCGTTTCCATTTCGCCAACCTCAGCAGCATGATGTAAATCATCAGTATAAATAAGGGCATCTGCAAAAATCTCAGCATCAATTTCCTGTTTCCCGCTCATATCCGCGCCCATACATGAAAAGTGAGTACCCGGACTTACCCATTCTGCTTTAATTATTGGTTCTTTCGAAGGGGTAATCGTGATAATTAACTTATTTGCTTTGACTGCTGCTTCAAGATTAGTGACCACTTCAAATGTTCTCGTCGCACAGCTGACTCCCATTATCTCACACTGCCGTGGTAGATCAGCTATTGCTTCAATAACTTTATCCCGATCTTTATCATATATCGCAACATTTGTTAAATCCGGGAAAGCCGTTAACAAAGCAGCAACCTGAAACCGCAACTGATTTCCGGCGCCAATAATCAAGGCACTGGCAACGCTCGGCTCTGCAAGATACTTAGCACCGATTGCCGCTGCCGCACCAGTTCGCATCCCGGTAATGTATGCAGCAGTGGTAATCCCAACCGGAAACCCGGTCGTAGCATCAAACACACATATTAAACCGGTTAAGGTTGGTAACCCCAGCTTGGCATTATCACCAAACCAAGTCACGGTTTTATGACCAAAAATCTGCTCACTTTCTAAAAGACCTGACTTAATATCCATATCTGCTTTTCCAGGAACAAAATCATAAAAAATAGTATCCCATACTACCGAATGATTTTGACTTTTGGCAACATATACTTTTTCAATCGTTTCAACAACAGCGGTCATTTTCAAAGTTGCTGCCAATGTTTCTTCATTTAAAAATGTGAACTCCATATAATTCCCAACTTTCTCAATAAGTTCTTTTGTTACCTTTCATAACATATTCCCAATCCTTAGTTACATTCTCGCTTACCTTATTCAGTAAACAAAGTAATGACCCAACCTCTTCCTGAGATAATCCAGCTAAAGCATTTGCCTCTGAATGCTTTTCTTCACGCTGCAAATAATCATACACCACCTTACCCTTCTCAGTAACAAACAACTTTCGGATTTTCTTATTAGCGGTATCCACTTCTTTTGTTACCAGACCATCCTCAACTAACTTTTTCACTGACTTAGCAACTGCAGAACGCTCCACCCGAATTAACTCTGAAAGCGTATCATTGATAATACCAGGATTTTCATAAATTCTGCTCAAATACAAATATTGCCCCTTATTCAAATGAATCTCCTTAAACTCAACATTGCTTATTCCTGCCAGCGCCCGGGCAACAACACCAATTTCCCTAAGAATCTCCGACATAAACACCCTCCTTTTATAATTCTATACTATCTGCATTTTGTTGAAAAGTCAATAATATTTTTGTTGTTCCCACTTTAAGGAAAAAAATAAAAAACCCAATAGCTAAACTGTTGGGTTTTTATCCTTCCTCAATAACATATTCCAACTGACAATCAAAAGGCTCGGCCTCAACATGCTGGCGATTGTATTCTGCTGCTTCAACACAACCCATCGCTTTATAGAACGCCTGGGTCTCAACCGCAGAATGAGCCGAAATATACAACTTTGCAGCGCCCTGCACCTTCGCCCATGCCGCCGCCATAGCAAACAGCCGGCGGCCGACTCCATAACCGCGCATATCTTCGGAGACATGCAGACTAGTCAAATCGCGATACTCGCGCTTTGATCCCAAGGGGTTTGCCTCTATCGAAGCAAACCCCTTAAGCACGCCATCAGCAAAAGCACCGTAAACCATACCTCCGGTCAGCAACGTATTTTTCAGATGTTCAACCAACACCCGATAATCATTCGAATTCCAGTCATCAACAAACACAACCGGCATAACCTGCCACCTGCCCTCAACTTTGCGCCACGCTGCTTCTACCTGCTGATGGCGGATAAAGTTAGAAAATAATGTTGTAGTCATATGTTCGCTATCCAATTGCTTATACTCAATCACTGCCAACTCACTCCTTGCCTGCTATCCATATTATAGCAGTTTTATTTTTCGGGACAAATTAAAAACCTGCCGGGCGCTCGCCGCCCGGCAGGTTTCAGCTTTTATTCATAACTCAACTTACAGGTATATGTTGTTTCCGGGTTGCTTATTAAGTCATTAATATATTTATCTGGATCTATGGTTTTTCTTAAAATATAAATCCAATGGATCTCATTGTTGTATACGTATACATATGCAGCCTCGTTTGCTACATTATTGCTAATATCTTCATTTAGCTTCTTTTCCAACTGCTCATCTGTTAATTCCGCATCTGGCGATTTACTTTTATCAGAAATTGATTCAACTCTGATTGACAAAACCTCATTGTATTCATTTCCATAACCTTTTACATTCACATTGGTTTCTTTGTTAATACATTCCAAAATTTCATAATCACCAACAATACCTTTTTCAGTCTCGATTCTTAATGGTAAGCTATACTCTTGGGAACATCCAAATAAGAAGCAACTAACCAATAGTACCATTAATATTTTTTTCACTATATACACCCCTAAACACAGATAATAGTATGCCGTTTTTCACGAGCAATGAACCCTGTTCAAACAGACTTAGTCTCTTGATTTCTGTTCAATCATTACTTCACCTATTTAAAAACTGCACCGCCTTCCTTTAGAGTAAACCTAAATGGAGACGGTGCAGTTAATCGGCTGGTTTCAGCTTTTATTCAACAGGAAGTTCCTGAGAAAAGACAACATTGAAATCATCATCATATACAGTAATTTCCAGCGGACCTTCACCTTCAGCAGTAAATGAGTTATAGCCATAGATTTTCTGACCTTCTTTCACAAATCCGGTCATGCTGAAATTCTCTGCATTTGAGGGATGCTCAATATCAGCAAACATTGCAAAGGTGTTATTTAACTCATTATCACCTCTAAAAAGATAGAATACTGAATCTAATCTTCCGCTTGCCATTGAACCACTTTTGTTATCTACATAATAGTAAACATAAATATAACCTTCGTTTTCATACATGGTATTGTCAGCGTATACTGCTTTATCGAATGTATAAGTAATATTATCTTCAGTTGTATATGAACCGCTAGCAACATTTTCTGCTCCGGTTGGCTCATTTAAAACAATTGATTCACCAAGAATATTCAGAGCTTCTTCTGTTGTTCCCTCTTCAGTCCAATATAAGTAACCGTCAACTTTTCCAGTTACACTAATAATATCACCCGATTTTGTTGGTACAGTAATGTCAGTAACATCAACATAAATCGGTTTATCAGGATTACGAGCAATCATAACATCAATATATGTTTTTGGTACATTATCAACCGTCGTTTCATAAGGATCACTAATCATAAACGCAGTAAAGGTTACTGTCTCATCCTGACTCAAAGCGCTTGAGCTTGCTGGCGATGACGCCATACTAGAAAGCGCACTATAATCAACACTTCCGCCACCCAACAAATCAGATGAACATGCAGTTAATCCTAATAATAAAAAACCAGCTAAAAATATAGCCTTAAACTTCTTCAACATTTTAACACTCCTTCGTGATTATTATATCATAAGCTAATTAGGAAAATCAGTGAATATTTTATGAACATTATGTAAATAAAGATAAAAAATTACCAGTGGGCTCACATTGAAAGCTTACTGGTAAGTCAAATTTTCTTCAAAATAAAAAAACACCGATCAACGTTTCATCGGCGTTCCTTCATTATTCCGCAACAGTAACTACTGCACGTCCTTTATAATAACCACAAGCACGGCAAGCACGGTGTGAAAGTTTCATTTCACCACAGTTTGGGCAAGTTGTCATTCCTGGCACTGCTAATTTGAAGTGCGTACGACGTTTTCTTTTTACTGCTTTCGAGGTTCTTCTAAATGGTACTGCCATTGCAATCCACCTCCTTAAAATTCTTCGATTTCTACTTTTTCTTCTCGTCATCTTCAATGAGCTGACGTAATTGTGCGAAAGGCGAATCCTTTTTCGGGGCCTCATCAGAAATTTTCCAATGCGCGCCTTCTTGTGGTATGTTACTCTTTTCGCTACTTGTTATATGGGTTGGTAACTCAACATCGACAAGACCGTATACAAATTCTTGCAAGTCAATCTCATGTTCAGAAATAACCACCACATCTTCATCTTGATCATTGTATAAACTTGATGCATTTGCTTTCACTTCAATCGTGAACGGAAATGGTACAATCTCTAAATTGTTGGCTGCCAGTAAATCAGCTCGTCCGGTAATTATCATTTTAATACTAAATTGATCTTCACCACGAATACTAATCGTTCCGTCAACCTGAATTGGACTAAGTCCTTCAATATCATTCCGCAATACCAACAGCTCATCCAAACGAATTTCTTCACTGAATACAAAGGGCTGAGGTGCCTTGCGAATCTGATTTATTGTCCATTTCAACATACGCTTCACTCCAATAAACAAGCATATATAATTATAGCTAGAATCCAGGCTGATGTCAATATTTTATTGTGCAAGAATAACAACAAATGCCGCCTAGCCAATAACTATTTTACCCCACTCTCATCAGAAAGCCAAGTACAATTCGCTTCTGCCTTTTCGCCCCTTAATAAATATGATATACTTAAATACGGAATTTGAAAATAAATGAGGTGGCTAGCTACAATGGAAGCAATCGGTATTATTGTTGAATATAATCCTTTCCATAATGGACACATGCATCATTTGCAACAAGCTAAAACCCAATTTCCTGATGCAACCATTATCGCAGTAATGAGCGGACATTTTTTGCAGCGCGGTATTCCGGCAATACTCAATAAATGGCAACGCGCCGAACTGGCGATCATTCATAGCATTGATATTGTCATTGAATTGCCCTATGCAAGTAGCGTCCAGCGAGCTGATATATTTGCCCGCAACGCGGTACAATTGTTGGCAGCGATGAACATTAAAGCATTGGTCTTTGGGAGTGAAAGCGCTGATGTTGAGACGCTCACCCAGCTCACCTCTCAACCAACCGAGGCCAATGATATCCTGGGTTACTATTACATCCAGGCAATACAAGCCCTCGGCAACAAAATCCAAGCAATGGCCATCCCGCGGCTTGAAAGTCAATACAACCAAGAAACCCTTGGCGAAACGACTATTGCCAGCGCAACTGCAATACGCCAAGCACTCAACGATGGTCGCACCATCAGCAACTACGTGCCGGCAGCGACCGCAAAATTGCTGACCAGCGGTAACTATCCTGCCAGCGAAGCTTACTATAACTTTATCCGTCATCGAATTCTGGTGAATCCCGATGACCTAAAAGATATTGCTCTTGTCGCTGAAGGCATCGAAAACCGGCTTTATGACGCCGCGCTTGAAGCGCAGGACTATAACGCCTGGCTCAATCTTGTGGCCACAACCAGATACCGCAAAAATCATCTCAACCGGCTGGCAACCCATATTCTGACCGGAACAACCTGGCAGCAACTTGATACTGCCGCAAATAATCTCGATTATTTGCGTGTATTGGGACTAAGCAGCCGCGGCCAAAACTATTTGCGGCATAACCGTGAACACTTTCCATTACCGGTAATTACCAGCCTCTCACGGCAAACATCACTGAATGCCGAACTCGAATTGCGGGCAACAACTGCCTACGCACTCTTGTTCCAACACCATAATATCACCGCTCTTTTAGAGCGTGAATATAATAAAAAACCAATTTTAGGAGGAATAATTCATGACTAAAGCAGAAGTCATTCAAGTCATTGGTGCAATCAATGATCCATCAACCCAGAAACCATTGAGCGAAAGCGGTACAATCAGCGAATTGATTGTCAGTGACGATAATAAAATTCATATTACTTTCGGTTTTGAGCGTGCTCAAAACCAACAGTTTGTTGCATTTCAACGTGAGCTGATTCGTGTATTGAAAAACGATCTAAAATTCGATGGCGTTAAAATTGATTATAAAGAGCCTGACGAAAAAGTAATGCCTGACGGTCGCTTTATTGCGGTTGCTTCGGGCAAAGGCGGCGTTGGTAAATCAACGACGACTATTGAACTTGCTTATGCTTTTGCCCGCGCCGGCAAAAAAGTTGCTATTATTGATGCTGACGTATACGGTTCAAGTGTTGCCCAAATTATGGGTATTACTAAAAACCCGCCGCAAGCAATCAACCGTAAAATTTTACCATTTATCAAAGATGGTATCCAAGTTATGGGTTGTGACCTGTTGCTTGCCGGAAATGATCCGGTTTTATGGCGTGGACCTATGCTCGGTAAAATGATTCAACAATTCTTTACTGACGTTGCTTGGGATCGTGACATTGATGTGTTCTTATTAGATATGCCACCGGGAACTGGTGACGTAGCTCTTGATGTACAGATGATGATTCCGCAATGCGAGATGTTAATTGTTACAACGCCACAAAAAGATGCGGCTTATATTGCTAATAAAGCCGGACTTGCAGCTTTAAACCTTGGCCACCAAATTATTGGTGCCGTTGAAAATATGTCATACCTGACATGTGCGCACTGTGGTGAACGCACTTACCTCTTTGGTCAAGACGGCGGTCAGGCAGTTGCTGATCAGCTGCAAACTGAATTATTGGCTCAAGTACCAATGAAAACCGCTAATAACAAAGAAGAAATTGATGCGACTTTCGATGAAATCGTAAAGAAAATTTCATTCTAGAGCAATTGAAAAGCGCCGGACCCTCTGGGTCCGGCGCTTTTTTTATTTATTCCTTAGGAATCATATCGGCGTACTTTTTGTCCAGTTCAACTGCTTTATTATAATCGCGAGTTGCTGCTGATTTTAAGTTGAGTGCATCTAATATTTGTGCCCGGTTATAGTAATACTCAGCAACTTCCGGATCCAAGGTGATGGCAGTGTTGGCATCAACCAAAGCTTCTTCGTTTTTACCGAGTTTGTGAAGTGCCATCGCACTACTGTTTTGTACTTTGGCATTACGGTTATCAAGCTCAATCGCTTTAGTAAAATTATCATAAGCGGTTTGATAATCACCTACTTCAAGAGCAACCATGCCAATGTAATTATAAACAGTCGCAGTTTTTTCGGTTTTTAGTGCCGCATCTAGTTCTTTTTTATATTCTGTATCAATATTGTTAGTGCTGCTGCCAGCATCAACGCTTGCTAACTTGTACATTGCGTAACCTTTAATTGCTTGGGCATCGGCCAAACTTTTATCCAGTTTTAATGCTCGATTAGCATTATCAATAGCGTCTTGGTAGTCGCCGCTATCAGCTGCAAGCTGTGCTTTCAGCCAAAAAATGTTGGCATTACCGGCATCCAATGCCAATGCTGAAATCAAATCATTTTGCGCCGCATCTATTTGATGCAAATCATAGTTGACCCATGCTCGTTGAGCAAATAAGGTCGATGATTCACCAATCGCCAGTGCCTTATCAAATGACTCAAGTGCTTGATCAAATTGCTTGTTAGCACGATAAGTAAGTCCTGAAGCTTGATAATAGGCCCCGGTTGGTGTTTGCATAAGTGGTTCAGCACGTTTTAAATCCAACTGTGCTTTTTCAATGTTACCCATAGCAATGTAAGACAACGCTCGTTTTACATAAGCGTCTGCATGTTGGTCATCAATAGCAACAATTTGGTCGTAAAGAGCAACCGCTTCAGCATATTGTTTATTATCATAAAACGTTTGCGCTGCACTCTCTTTTTCTCGTATTTGTTCTGCCTTTTGTTCTTCAACGTTGGTACAACCGGCTAAAATGCCGCCGAGCAACAATAATGAACAGCATATTACTAAAAGGCGTTTTGTGTTCTTAAGCATAGAATGCCCCTTTCAAGATGAATCAATAAATATCATTTTTCTTTCATATTATAGTGTACTAAAATGGTTGCTTTTAGTAAAGCCTTAAAGCAAAAAGTGACCCGGACCGGGTCACTTTTTGCCCAGCGTTTTCTCCTAAAATATATAAGGTATTGACATCTTTTGGAAAACATATATAATTAGTTATACAAACTAACTATATTGAGAGGTACTAAAATGATTCATGATTTTACAGAGACGATCGCTGCTTTTTATCGATTATATAACAAACGAAATCCTGATTATCCAATTAAATCCAGTGAAATGGGTATGCTTATTTATTTTTATAACAATATTGGCGCAACCGCTCTTGATGCCAGCAAATATTTTAAAATTACTAAGCCCTCAGTGACAACCGCGATTCAATCATTAGAGAAACAACATTTACTTGTCCGCGAACAAGATATCAATGATAAACGCTCATATAAAATTTTCTTATCTGATAAGGGGCACACCCTTGTAGAAGAAATGATTGAAAGTTTTAACAGCTATGCTACTTTGCTCTATACCAAACTCGGTGATGAAAAAGCAGCTCTTTTATCGTCATTATTAAAAGAAGCGACAACAATTTTAGAAACGGAGGGACAATAATTATGCGTATATTAATTACTGGTACACTCGGTAATATTGGTAGTGCCGTAGCAGACTATTTGATTACCGGTGGAAACAAGGTACTTCTTGGTGATATTTCACTCACCGATTTAAATGAACGTTATCCTAATCAAGATTGTTGTTATTTTGATTTTACTAAAGCAGAAACTTTCGATGACGCTTTAGATAATGTTGATCGCGTCTTTTTGATGCGACCACCCCATTTGGGCCGTCCTGAGGATTTAGAACCATTTATTCAAGCTATGGATGATAAAAAGATACAATTAGTTGTTTTCCTATCATTGATGGGGGTCGAAACAAATACCCGACCGCCTCATCACAAAATTGAAAAAATTATTAAATCGCATCAAATCCCTTATTCATTTCTACGACCAAGTTTCTTTATGCAAAATCTATCGGGCGTCCACAGCGAAGAAATAAGAATTAAAAATGAAATTTTTATTCCTGCCGGCAAAAGTAAATGCAGCTTTATTGATGCAGATGATATTGGTTATGCTGCCAGTGTTATTCTGCATGACGCTGATAAGCACCAAAATACTGCTTACACTTTAACCGGTCCCGATTCATTAAATTATTATCAAGTCGCTGAACAAATGTCACAACTCTTCAAAAGAACAATCACTTATAAAAAGCCTTCTATTTTACGGTTTCGTCAGTACATGATTCATAAGCGACATCTTGATAAAACTTATGTCAATGTTATGTGTGCCCTCTATCTTATGACCCGTCTGGGTGCAGCCGAAGCTGTCAATGACGTTTTTTATCAGTTAACTGGTCGCCAGCCGCATACACTAAAAGATTTTCTAATACGCGAATCCGCTTCTTTTAATCAGTAACTACTATCAACAAAAAAACGCCCTGAATCATTAAAATTCAGGGCGTTTTACATGTTCCCATAAAAAAGAGGCTCCGGAAAATCTCCGAAGCCAAGGGGATGAGGAAGATAGAAAATAAAAGAAAGGAACTTTCTTTTTGGTAACATATCTGCTACCAACTAGAATTATAGCACGAGTCTATTTTTTATTCAAGCCTTTTATGGCAATATCTTTTAGTTTTTTCATTCACACTAAATTTGACTGATTTTTTCAATAACTTCATCTATAAAATAGAAAGACCCAGTGAAGATTATCGTTTGCCAACCTTGTGTTTGTGCCCAAGAAAAAGCTGTCTCAATATCATCAAAGTATGGCACTTCATCAAACACCGCGCTCTTAACATCATTGAAATGACAGCCAATAACGGTGAACCCAGCTTGCTTCAGCAAACTCAGCATGCGCAAGTAATCCTTCTGCTTATTTGCCCCTAAAACAATAAGTGGAGCTTCCGGTAATTGTTTTAGGAAAGGAATTGTTTGTTCAATAGCCGAACCATTATGTGCAACATCAACATACACTTGTGGCTGAATGCGAATCAGTTGCATCCGACCAGGTAAAAACGTCTTGGCGAGTCCGCTTCTAATTGTTGCATCATCAATTCCCAAATATGCTGTCATTGCTGCGGCCAGACTGGCATTCTTTTGTTGAAAATCACCCACCAGTTGAAGTTCCCATCCCCGCGAAATGGGAACTTCAACGACCGCGTTACTATACTGATGAAACACTGCCAAAACCGATTCCTGCTCTTCGGTCGTAAAAACCGGCACATCGCCCTTAGCAATCCCAATTTTTTGCACTGCTATTTCCTCTTTAGTATCACCCAGCACACCCTGATGATCAAGACCGACATTGGTAATACCACAAACAACCGGCATTATCACATTAGTTGCATCATAGCGACCGCCGATACCAACTTCAATAACAGCATAGTCAACCGCTTCTTCTAAGAACCAAATGATTGCCAGCAAAAAAGTAATTTCAAAAAAAGTCAAACGATATTCTTTAATAAAATCAAGATTATCAGCAATTAGTTCGGTCAATCGCGCTTCACTGATTGGCTTGCCAATAGCTATTCGCTCTGTCATCGAAATAACATGCGGTGAAGAGAACGTACCTACTTTGTAACCAGCCTCGGTCAAAATACTGCTCACAAAAGCTGCCGTGGAACCCTTGCCATTAGTACCGGTAATATGTACATAGCGTAAATCCTGATAGCGAACCTTTGCGGCGGTGAATAGCTCTTCCATTCGCTCAACTGCAATACCATCATGACCATTACGTTGTGACATGACAAATTGAATTAAATCTTGCATCCTAACGCCCCCCCTGCTGCATCTTTTTAATGTGTTCTAGGGTAATACAAGCAACGTGGAGCCACTCTTTTGGTTTCTGCTTGATTGTTGTCACTGATAATTTCAGCATACCAACACCAGTGTATTCAATCTCCAGTTTATTCTTTAAGTTTTTAGCCAGAAAATGGAGCGCATGACGATCCAGTTTCCCGCTTGCCGTTTTACTGAATTGCATTTGCATCTTATTCCGGGTTTGGCTAATCATCATAACATCTGTTTGCTTCGCTAAATTGCGCAGATAGAAACAGAGAATAAGCTCTTCGACCGCTTCGGGCAACTCGCCGAAGCGATCGGCAAATTGGTCCTGGATTTGTAAATAAGATTGCTCATCTTTCACTTTATCCAATTGTTTATAAACTTCAACCTTCACTGATTCATCACTAATGTAATAATCAGGAATATAGGCATCTACCCGGATATCCAATTCAATATCACGGCCAAGTCCGACTTTGCTTGCCGGAACTGCCGATACTTCATCTTTTTGCTGTAAGCCCTTCTCTACTAAGGTCTCTTTCAACATACGTGTATACATCTCAAAACCAACAGTATCAATAAAGCCACTTTGTTTAGCACCCAAAATATCACCGGCACCGCGAATTGCTAAATCGCGCATCGCAATTTTAAAGCCGCTGCCGAGCTCAGTAAACTCCTTAATCGTATGCAAACGCTTAGTAGCCACTTCAGTTAACACTTTCTTTTTCGGATACATAAAGTAACTATATGCAATCCGGTCACTTCGTCCGACGCGTCCGCGTAATTGATAGAGCTGTGCCAGCCCCATCCGGTCAGCATCTTGCACCAGCAAAGTATTGGCATTAGGAATATCAATACCTGTTTCAATAATCGTTGTACTTACCAATACATCATATTGCTTATGCACAAAATCATCAATAATATCTTCCAGCAGCGCCTTAGGCATTTGACCATGAGCAAATATAACGCGGGCATCAGGTACTAGACGCTGAATTTTAGCTGCCATTCGTTCTATTGACTGCACTTTATTATGGAGCAAGAAAACTTGACCCTTGCGGGCAAGTTCCCTTTCAATCGAATCACGAACGATACTATCATGTTCTTCAACCACATAAGTCTGAATTGGATATCGGTTTTGCGGCGGTGTTTCCAGTAAAGTCATATCCCGCGCACCAACAATTGACATCTGCAAAGTTCTCGGAATTGGTGTCGCACTCATCGAAAGAACATCTACATTGGTTTTAAACTCTTTTAGGCGTTCCTTATTCTCAACCCCAAAGCGATGTTCTTCGTCAATAACCACCAAACCCAAATCCTTGAACTCAATATCCTGACTCAACACCCGGTGCGTCCCTATCACCAAATCAATACCGCCAATTTTCAGCGAACGTTTAGTTTCCTCCTGCAACGACTGTGGCACCAACCGGCTCATCATACGAATATTTACCGGAAAATCTTTAAACCGTTCCACTGCATTCTCGTAATGCTGTTTAGCCAAGATTGTTGTCGGCGCCAGCATAACCACTTGCTTGCCGTAATCAATGGCCTTAAAAGCAGCCCTGAAGGCAACTTCAGTTTTGCCAAACCCAACATCACCACAAACTAAACGCTCCATTGGCACTGGGCGTTCCATATCATTTTTAGTATCAATAATTGCTTGTAACTGGTCCGGCGTTTCCGTGTAAGGAAATGCTGCCTCAAAACGCTCCTGCTCCGGTGTATCCGGACCAAAGGCAAAGCCTGGGGTGCGCTCGCGTTCAGCATAAAGCTGTAGCAATTTATCAGCAATATCATTCATATTAGCCGATACCTTAGCTCGTTGTTTCTGCCACTGGTTGCTGCCTAACTTATTCAACTTCGGCACTACTGCCTCAGAACCAACATACTTCTGAATCAAATGAATCTTATTAACCGGAATATAAAGCTTACCATTATCAGCATACTCAATATCCAAGTAATCTTGCATACCACCATTAGTTTCCAAAGTAGTGATACCTAAATAACGACCAATCCCATGTTGTTCGTGAACAATATAATCGCCTTTTGAAAGCTCTTCAAGTCGCTCAATAACTTGGCCATAGTCACGCATAATCGGCGTATGTTTCTTTTTCTTCTTCGTCGATGCCCGCGCTTCAAATAATTCATGTGCAACCACATAAATTTTATCCTCTTCAAAAGACTCACTATGGTGGTTATCACTCTCAATAATTGAAATAATCCCAGGTCGCAGCTGTTGCGCGTCCTCAATAAACTGATACTCATTTTCAGTAAAGAAGGGAATAATTTCATTGTTAGCTGAAGTATAAATGATTGTCCAACCAGCCTCAAGCTTCTTCTGCAACTCACCGATAATAATATCAAAATTATAATCAATTGACCGATAATCATCATAATTCCGCACATGCGCCTGATGCACCGAAACACCATCCGGCAAATCATGCATTGAAACCGCCAGAAAACTATGCCCGTTCTTTGCCGTCACCACATCCAAATCAGTAAACGGTAAAATTTTGTGTTCTTCCAACAAACTTTCAGCATCGGTTAACATATGTTCAAAGGTCTGCTCAACTTTTGGATATTCATAGAAAACCACATGGGCATCCGGCAAATATTCAACAATACTTGCCGTCGTCGTCTCATTAATATAATCAACAAAAGGAATAACCGTTACTGCATCGATTTCATTTTTACTGCGTTGACTCTCACAATCAAAAAAGCGTAAAGAATCAATCTCATCACCAAAAAACTCAATTCTGATCGGATCATCATGATTGAGCGCAAAAATATCAATAATTCCACCGCGAACTGCAAAAGTTCCGGCTTCAAGCACCAAGCTCTCACGTTTGTAACCAGCCTCAACTAACTGCCGAATAATCGTCTCCGGCGCCAATTCAATTCCCGTCTTTAAATTCATGCTGTATGTCTTAAATTGTTCCGGCGAAACAATATGCTTGCAAATACCGGCAACGTGGGTAATCACCAATTGCGGCTCATGACTATCAACCAACTGTGCTAAAGTTAACACCCGCTCAATCAGCAGCTCCGGTGATGATGCCAAAAGCTGGGCACTAATAAACTCGTCAGCAGCAAACAAATGAATATTAGCGTAATCATCACCAAAAGACTCATAAATACGCTGCGCTTGATATAAAGATGATGCCAGCAAAATTGTATGTCCCTCACGCTGCAATGACGCCGCATATGTCTGCAACGCCAACGGCTGAATGCCAAAAACAGCAAGCGAGTCACGGCGTGCCTCGCTTGCCCATTTTGCAATTGTTGTTTCTTGTAAGTATGTTAATACATTCATCATATTTGCCACTATACCTTCTTATTAAAATCATTCATTACTTTAATGATATCCTCTTTCACAAACATTGTTGCCGCCCGTTCAACTTCCGGTAACAAATCTTGTACTAACTCCATTTGTACTTTATAAAAATCATCCAGCACATAGTCGACGACCGATTGATTAATCGGTCGGTCAATACCAATGCGGAATCGCGGAAATGCTTGCGTGCCTAGATGGCTGATTATTGATTTCATACCATTATGGCCGCCAGCCGATCCTTGGGCACGAACCCGCATTGTTCCGCAAGCAATATCCATATCATCGTAAAGCACAACAATATCTTCATCATCAACATCAAAATAATCAGCACAGCTGCGTACGCTTTGTCCTGATAAATTCATATATGTCTGTGGTTTTAACAAGGCTACTTTTTCGGTACCAACGAAGCCTTCACCGTACAATCCGGAAAACTGATTTTTGGTAACATCGATTCCCCAGGCAGCAGCAATATAGTCAATTGCCATAAAGCCAACATTATGGCGATTGTTTTGGTATTTCTTCCCCGGATTACCGAGACCGACAAAAATTTTCATGAACATCCTCCAGAATTCAATTCTGTTTCCATTATACCATAAATATTTGACATAATAATAGACTATGTATTAGGATTTTTTTAGCAATTATGGTACACTATAATTAGTTTTTTATTGAAGGGGTATATTGAAGTGTTTGAAGCAGAACTTGTAAAGCAACGGTCACTGTCAAAAAACAATAATTCATTCTATTTATGGACAACAGTTTTGTTTGAATTTCTTGTTTTTTCTTTCCTTGGCTGGATTGTAGAGACCATCGACGTCTTGATTGTTGCAGGCGAATGGACTTGGCGTGGCTTAATTGCTTATGGCTTACCAATGATTCATATCTATGGACTCGGTGGCCTGATTATTGTCTATGTTTTCGGTCGTCTACGCGATAAACCAATCACCTTCTTTTTGATTACCACACTGACTATGACCGCATTCGAGTTATTCAGCAGTTATTTTGAAGAAGCATTAACCGGGCTGCGTACCTGGGATTATTCCGATAAACTATTTAGTTTCTTTGATGGCCGCATTTGTTTGTCATCATCGCTTGGCTGGGGCCTGCTCTCGGTGTTTGTACTCTACTTTGTACATCCATTCCTGCTTGCCTTCGAGGAAAAAGTACCGCGGAAAATATTATACCCGATTGTATGGGCCGTCGGTATCTATACGATGATTTGTATTTATATTCAATATTTTTAGAAAAGCTGAAACCGGGCTGGTCATAAAGACCAGCCCGGTTTTTATTTTACCCCGATAAAAAACCAGCAAGTACTAACCTGCTGGCTCTTAATATTAATATTTGGTCTTTTTTTCTAAATGGTCGAATAATGCACTTACCGGTTCGTTTTCGTATACCCGTTTTACTGCTTGTCCCAGTAAATGACCGACTGAAAGAACACGGATTTTATCAATTTGTTTTTCCTCCGAAAGCGGAATTGTGTTGGTAGTTACCAACTCTATCATTGAGCTTGCCTGAATGCGGTTGATAGCTTCCCCTGAAAGCACCGCATGGGTACAAGCCGTGTAAACGTCTTTAGCACCCTTTTTCACTAATGCATCTACAGCGTTACAAATACTTCCGGCAGTATCAATCATATCGTCGATGATGATTGCATTCTTGCCCTCAACATCACCAATGATACCCATAACTTCAGCAACGTTCGGACGCGGCCGGCGTTTATCGATAATTGCCAGCGGCGCATCAAGGCGGTCAGCTAATTTGCGGGCACGGGTCGCACCACCATGATCCGGTGATACAACAACAATATTGTCTAGCTCTTTTTTCAAGAAATAGTCAGCAATAATCGGCATCGCCCGGAAGTCGTCAATCGGAATATCAAAGAACCCCTGAATCTGACTGGCATGTAAGTCCATCGTTAGTACTCGTGTAGCGCCGGCAGAAGTAATTAAGTTAGCAACTAACTTTGCGGTAATCGGTTCACGGGCTTTTGCTTTACGATCCTGACGGGCATAACCGTAATATGGCATAACCACATTAATTGTTTTTGCTGATGCCCGCTTCAAAGCATCAATCATAATCAATACTTCCATAAGGTTATCGTTAACCGGATTACAGGTTGGCTGAACAATGTAAACGTGATTTCCCCGCACTGATTCACGGATATCGATATTAATTTCGCCATCAGCAAAGTGTTTTACTTCACAATCACTTAATCCAATACCTACCGCCTGTGCAATTTCCTCTGCTAATTTCTGATTTGCTGACAGACTAAATATTTGCATATTACTCGCCATTTTAAAAGAAGCCTCCTTGATAATATTATTATTGATAATTGCCCTGATTGAATTTTCAATCAAGGCATTATATCCATTTAGGTTATTATTTTTTCTTTGGTTTCAGCTTTTCAGCATACCCCAACTTATTAGTCTGACGCTCTCTGGCAATCGCCAGTGCGTCATCCGGTACATCGTCAGTCAGCGTTGAGCCGGCTGCGATGTAGGCTCCCGCACCGATTGTAATCGGTGCGATCAGGTTGCTGTTGCAACCAACAAAAACATCATCATCAATGATGGTTTTGTGCTTTTTCTCACCATCATAGTTCACTGTGATTGACCCACAGCCAATGTTGACCCGTTCGCCAACTTCTGCATCACCTAAGTACGCCAGATGTGCTGATCCGGAATGACTGCCAAATTGAGTATTTTTCATTTCCACAAAGTTACCAACCCGTACATGTTCACCAACTGCAGTATTGTTACGCAAATGTGCATAAGGACCAACTGATGTATGGCTGCCAACGCTTGAATCATGAATAACACTTTGATGTACATATGCATAATCCGCAATTGTACTTTCATGAATATAGCAATCCGGTCCAATGACTACGTCACTGCCGATTACTGACTTACCATAAATATGCGTGTTTGGATAAATAATCGTATCACTGCCGATTTTAACATCGCTGCCGATATAAGTGCTATCCGGGTTAATAATCGTTACCCCTTCACGCATCCAGAATGTATTAATCCGTTCCCGCATGATGCGCTCAGCATTTGCCAGCGCCACGCGGTCGTTAATTCCTAAAGTTTGTTCAAAGTCATTGGTTTTATATCCTCGAACCGGGTAATCAGCATCTGCCAGTATTTTTAAAACATCTGGCAAATAATACTCACCCTGGGCATTATCATTAGTAACTTGATTAAGTGCCCAAAACAACTCCTTAATCGCAAAGCAATAGGTTCCGGTATTGATTTCCTGAATCAGCCGTTCTTGTGGACTGGCATCCTTTTCCTCAACACTGCCGAGCACATGCTCAGTTTGATCACGAATAATACGGCCATACCCGGTTGGGTTATCAACCTGTGCGGTCAAAATTGTTGCTTTTGCCCGCTGCGCTTCATGATAATTAAAGATATTTTCAATTGTTTCAGCATAAATTAATGGTGTATCGCCGCAGATGACCATAGTATTACCATCTACATCGCCTAACAATTGTTCTGCCTGAAGAACGGCATGTCCGGTACCCAGTTGTTCATTCTGGTAGACAAACTCTACGCCAGTTACACATTCCTTTACTTTATCTGCTTCGTGGCCGACAATTGCGATGATTCGCTCAACCTGAGCCTCACGCAAATGATCAACAACATGTGCAAGCATTGGCTTCTGTAAAATTGCATGCACAACTTTTGGCTGGTTTGAACGCATTCTTGTGCCCTTACCGGCTGCTAAAATTATTGCTGTTCGCATTTCTAAACCTCCAACATCGATTTGACTTTCGCTATCTAAAATTGTACTCCAAATACTTCATTTTTTCAATAGCTTTCACCGATAAGACAAAAGAAAAGCCCACTTTTACTCCAAAATGGTAAAAGCAGGCTTAAACTCCGCCAATTAAACTTGTTCAACTGACTCCTCTAAAACTTTTTGATACTCCTCTAAAATAGCATCTTCAAACAACTTACGTGTTTCTGCATTAATCGGATGGGCAATGTCACGGAATTCTCCGGTGCTAAGCCGTCTCGATGGCATTGCTACAAATAAACCACCGTCTCCTTTAATGATACGGATATCGTGTACCACGAAACAATCATCCAATGTTACTGAAACAACAGCTTTCATACGACCCTCTTTTTCAACAAGTCGTACTCTTACATTTGTAATATTCATATAAGTCACCTCCTGTTGAAAGCGTTTGCAATTTAATTATAAACTATTTCAAATTAAAATACTACTATTTTTGTACTTTTAGCTGAAAACTCGAAGTTTCCCTGTATTTTTGTTTATTTTTGCAGTATACTTGAGATATTATTTAAGATAGCAGGTGACCTGTATGAATGAGTACAACAACGATAATAAGCTACCAACGCCAGATAATCCGGAAAGCAAGGATAAATTAAAACTTTTCTTAGGCTACGCTCCCGGTGTTGGTAAAACATATATGATGCTCAGTGAGGCCAATCGAAGAAAAAAACGCGGTAAACACGTAGTTGCCGGATACATAGAATTTCATAATCGTCCGGAAACACTGGAACAACTCGGGACAATCCCGGTTATTCCAAGAAAAAAAATAACTGTTGATGACCACATATACGAAGAACCAGATATTGAACACATCATTAACCAACGCCCCGATTTAGTACTTATTGACGAACTCGCTCACAAGAATGCGCCTGGCTCAAAAAACGAATACCGCTACCAGGATGTGCTTGCACTCATCAATGCCGGTATCAGTGTGTACACAACCATGAACATCGAGCATGTAGAAAGCTTAAATGATGTTATTGAACAAATCACCGGCGTAGTAGTTGAAGAAACCCTGCCTGATAGCGTCATTGATCTCGTTGATGAAATTGTTATTGTAGATATAACTCCTGATGCATTACGCAACCGATTACAGCGCGGTCAAATATATAAACCGGAAATTATTGACAACGCTTTGCAAAGTTTCTTCCGCAAAGGCAATTTAACTGCTCTTCGTGAACTGACATTGCGGCAAATTGCCGATGACGTTGATGACGATTTGCAAGTTTATATGCGTGAAAAAAACATTAAGGAGAATTGGAGTGTCAATGAACGCATCATGGTTGCTATCTCTGCACACCCCGCCTCAAAAACACTCATCCGCCGCGGTGCCCGGATGGCTAAACGCTTAAAATGCGAACTCTTTGTAGTTGATGTCGAAGCAACTCATATTTTCGAGCCTAAACCAGATAAAAAACGACTTGAGCAACTTCATACCTATCGTTGTCTTGCTCAACGCCTTGGTGCTAAAACCGTTACCCTTACAGGTCGCTCTATTGCCGGTGAACTCGCTGATTTTGCAATTGAAAAACAAATCAGCAAATTAATTATCGGTCATAGCAACCGCACCAATTGGCAAAATATTATTCGTGGCTCAATTGCCAACCAATTACTGAAAGCATTAAGAAATACCGAAATAATAGTTGTCCCATCTAAATATGAATAGAAACCGAATGGCATAACAAAAAGCCCGGATTTTAAAATCCGGGCTTTTTCATTTTTCCCTAAAAAATTATTCAGCGCCTGCAGCTAGCTGCCCTAACTTATAAGCATTATAAAACCCTAAGAAAGTCGCGCTAACCAGCAATACCCAACTCACTAAAGCGGTAATATCACCGAGACTAAGCACCATATTCAACATGTTGATTTGCTGCTCATTGAAAGCCGAAATCAATTGTTCCGACTGACCATACATCTCATCAAAACTGATACTTGGATTTGAAAAAATAACTACCATCATATAAATAAAACTCGCGACAAAAGTAAATGTGCTGACAACACCGCTTAATGCACCAATCAAAAATAAAATTGGCACTAAACGTGATTTATTGCTGCGTCGTGCTTTAACTATTAACGCAACTGAAAAAACAACAACTAAAGAAATTAATATTAGTTGTGTCACATAGCCGATATTATAAAGAACCCCAACCATATTTTTAACTATTTCAATAATCAAATACGCCAAACTCATACCAGCGACAATCAAGTACCACTTTCGCAAATTCAAATCTCGATTCATTTCCAAAACCAACACATCCTTATGTTCTAATTATAAACGCGAATCACGCTACTGGCAACACCGGTTGCACTTAATCACTATTTTCCTCAGAAATCCGCGCTGGCTGCTCACGGCGGTAAGCATCCAGCCGAAGTTGTAAAGCATCTGCAATTTCCTGCGGCCGCAAACAACGAATCTGCACTACTTCAAGCGGCTGTTGTTTCTTGCTCAAAGCATCCGCCACCCGCTCCTCTGAAAACTTGCCTAAGTAAACATTCACTGCCTGCGTCGTCCGGCTAAGCCCGACTGAATAAACAAAATTATTATATGTTGACTTATGTAAGGGCTCGATAACCTCGCAGCTAACGGCTTGAATCTGGCTATATTCAAGCCGGAACTGTGAAATAGTCCCAACTTGAAAACTCACTCGATCCGAATATAATTTCGTCTTAACAACTGTTCTTCGACCATAAGCAGTCATAACTACGATCATAACTGCTACTAAAAAGATTGATGCTAATATAGTCGCAAGTTTACCAGTCGACGTAAAAATAAAACCAGTAATAATAGTGCTCAAAACTATAGCAACAGCAGGCATAATAAATCGCGTCAAACGACGTTGAACAATTACCTGTCGCGGCATAATCTCAACAACATGATTGACTTGTTGCTCACTACTTATAGCTAGATCCAGCCTTTTTTCAAGAAAAAAATGTTTTAACCTTTCAATTTCCGGACACCAAATAATAAGTTGAAATGCAGTATTCGCACGAGTCAAACGCTTAAAAAAGCTCGGCTTTGGCATTGTTCCGGTCAATGGATCAACATGCGGAACAATATCTAAAACCAATACCTCGGCACTACTACCCATTCCTATTGTTCTAACTTCATCATAGATATGTTCACCACTTTTAATGTTTGCTGCCGAATAAGGCTTGACACTTACTGCTTTTATATCCTCAGGCATAAATACAACACGGGAATTACCATTCCCAAACACTATAAAATAATTTTGCTTTCTAAAATAAACAAATGTCATCATAGAACGTACATTTGTTAATAAAAAAGTAAATCCGAAAATAAGTAGTACAATTACAAAAATTGCTGTCAATGGCACAGTTACTGCAACAGACACTATATTTGTAATTCCTGCTAAAATAGCAGCAGTGATGGCAATAACCATGATTATCACCACCCAAAGACATACCTTTCCCATCCGACTAAAAATTCGAATAATTTCCCTGTTTTTCATTGTAACCCCTATACTCTACGCTTTAAAATAAATCCAATTCATCATCTGACAATTTTGAATATGTCTTATCGATAACAATTCGCTCGGTATTGCGAACACAAGCTTCAACCAACGGCTCCCAATCAAATCGTGCCTCTTGTTCCAAAACAAACTTTTCTTTTGGCATCGTTGCCGGGTGCTTTGGTGTAAAAATAGTACAACAATCTTCAAACGGACGAATTGAAATATCATATGTACCAATTTTCTTAGCAATATCAATAATTTCGTTTTTATCATAAGTCGCAACTGGACGAATAACCGGAATCGACACTACACTATTAATTACCTTCATACTATGTAATGTTTGTGAAGCTACTTGTCCGATATTCTCACCATTCACAAGAATCTCACAGCGACGTCGATATGCCAGCCACTGAGCAATACGATACATCATCCGTCGCATCACCGTCATTTGATATTTCTCATCAACAAAACGGTTAATTGCTACCTGCAGTTGTGTAAACGGCACAATATGGGTTGTCACATAAGGCGTATAATCGGTCAATTGATGTAATAAATCAATTACTTTCTGTTTCGCCTGCGCATTAGTATACGGCGGTGACTCAAAATGCACAGCCTCAAGCATGACTCCGCGCTTAGTCGCCAAAAAACCGGCAACAGGACTATCAATACCACCTGAAATCATTAGCATACCTTTACCGGCAACCCCAACCGGATAACCACCGGCACCTTGTAAAACGCCGCACATCACATATGTAAAAGCTTCACGTACCTCTACTAAAAGAGTAACATCAGGATTATGTACATCCACGGTAATATTCTCAGTATTACGCAAAACATGTCCACCAACCATACGGGCAAAATCTGTACTCAGGATAGGAAATTGTTTAAAACTTCGCTTGACCTCAGCTTTAAATGTACTGATATCCAGTTGTTCAATTGCCCATAAAGCTGCAGCCATAATTGCAGCTTCATCAGTAGCGACCTTAATCGCTAAACTCATTGAATGAATGCCAAACACCTTTTGTAAACTCTCACAAACCGCCTCAGATTGAGTGCCATTAAGAACGACATACATCCGATCATGTGCGGTTTCCAAAGTAACCTCAGGAAATGGCAATAAAGCCGCCCGCACATTCTCCTGCAATCGGCCAATAAAAGTTTTTCGATTCTTGCCCTTAGTCATTAATTCACCATAGCGAATCAATACATGGGTATAATCATAAGTCATATGATGACTCCCCTCAAATATATTTTTTTGTTAGGCACTCTTTTCAATCGTCGCAACGATTTCAGCCAAAGCTGCAATTGTTGCATCAATTTCTTCTGCGGTCGTTACATACGAAACACTAATCCGCAGTCCGCTGATTGCCCGCTCATGACTAATCGGCATCGCCTGTAATACTCGCGACGGCTTACCGTTTTTAGCTGAACATGCCGAACGTGTAGAAATATAAATTTCCCGCTCCGCAAGCGCATGCACAATACTTTCCGGTTTCGCACCGACAACTGAAAAATTCACCATCGCCGGTGAAAAACCAATTTGCGGCGTATTAATAACAACACCCGGTATCGCTTCAATTCCGGCAAACAAACGATTGCGCATATCCATAGTATGACTAAACTTTGCTTCAAAATTTTCAACTGCTAAGCGAACAGTTTTGGCAACAACAATCTCCGCTGCCGTATTCTGCGTCCCGCCACGGAAGCCATTTTCTTGCAAACCACCACTAATTAACGGTGCAATCTGAACCGTATTTTTCTTATATAAAAAGCCACTGCCCTTTAAACCAAATATTTTATGCATCGAAAACGAAGCCATGTCAATGTCTAAATCTTCAAATACAAATGGCACTTTACCAAATGATTGTACCATATCAACATGAAAATAAGTCTTCGGATTTTGTCGTACAATCTCTGCCAACTCAGCAATCGGCTGAATGCTGCCAACTTCACTGTTCACATGCATAATTGAAACCAACACAGTATCGTCACGCATACTGGCTGCAAGCTCAGCCGGATCAACGCGGCAATACTCATCAACATTCAAATAAGTCACATCAAAACCAAAATAAGTCTCCAAAAATTGACAAGTATCGTATACTGACGCATGCTCAATTTTAGTAGTAATAACATGGTTGCCACGATGCTTATTCGCCAACGCCACGCCTTTAATAGCAAGGTTATTGGCTTCAGTTGCACCGCTGGTAAAAATAATCTCCTCGGGCTTTACTTTCAAAAGCTCAGCAACCTGGTTGCGTGAATGCTCGACCAAGGTCGCAGCCTTCACGCCGACATCATGTAATGAACCGGTATTGCCAAAATAGTTAATAGTAACCTCATCAAAAGCCTTCAACACCTCCGGATTGGTTGGTGTAGTAGCTGCAAAATCTAAATATATCATTATCAAATTACTCCTTTTTTTGGAACTTAAAAACGCCTGCTTTCAAATTGATATCCTTTAGGGCACCATTTTTTGAAAGACAAGCGTCCCATTCAGATCTATGCAAAACGCTCGCAATCTTTGAAAGTTGGAAAAAATTACTCAGTCACGTATGTTTAGATACGCTCCCTCCTAATTTTTTCCAACTTCCTTTGATTTCAATCGTTTTCATACAATCTGTACATTCTAACGTTATGCTGTTTGAAGTTTTTCTTCATACAACTGCAACAACATATCATACATACCCGGTTCTACTTCTTCAAGAGCAGTAAGCGCAATATCCAAGGCTTCACTGTAATCCCCTTCTGAATAAAGGAACTCGGCTTTTTTCAACTGGTCATCTATAAACTCAGCTGAACGATAACGGTTGGTATATACAATGGCTCGTTCCGTCAGCAGCACCGTTTTCACAATCATGTTCGTATCTTTAAAGAAACGGATAACTAAGTGCTGAGCAATATCGAGTAATTCAGTCAGACGCTTCACATTTAATGGCTGGATATCAAATTGTTTTTCAATATCTCCGAGCGAGGCGACTGCTTCGTCTAATTTAAGGAAATAGTCATTTGGTAAAACTGATACATCAATGCGTGCAATTTTTCGTTTTGATTCATGAATCATATAACGCAACTGCTCAAATTGTTTGCGCACATGAGTTTCATCTTTTTGCAGAATATCTATTTTTTGATTAATGCCATCAGCAACATGATTTGCTTGCTTAATTGCATAATCCAAAGTCTTCAGTTGGTCAAGTAAAACAATATATGAATCTTGTTTTTCAGTGCACTTAACATGCAAAACAACAAATTGGTTTTCAATCTCAAGCACATTATCGGTAAAGATTTGAAATTGCTCATGATCTTCAATGTTGGTTTCATAACGTTGCGATACTTCATTCCAGCTGGCAGCAATTTGCTCACGGCTACCGCGTAACAACTCCATTTTATCTTCAATCTCTTTTAACAAGGTCATTGTTTCTTCACGAACGGTATGTTCGCGCTCTAAGATTGCCATTGTTTCCTCAATACCACGCTTTAACACGGTAATCGAATTTTCAACTGAATCTAAATGTAATTCATCAATATGATTTTCAATGCCTTGTAATTGGTATTCATAACTTTCAATTCGACCGGCAATATCCAAGCCATGCAATTGATAGCCATCTACACGCATTGCTCCATAAGTTTCTTTTAACTCATTCAACCCCGGTAAAATCATGTTGTTCAATAACACCAATGCTTTCGGTAATTCATTTAAAATCGTACTCAAACGCGTTAAATCTGCTTTAATTTCTTCAAAGAGCTGTGCTTCGCGCTCCTTATTCTCATCTTTCATCGTCATGGTCAATTCATGAAACATGTCCTGTGTTTTCATTAATTGGTTTTGAATTTTATCAGCATGGGTACCGAGCACTTTTAAATTTGAAGAATATAACTTCATCAACTGGTCGTAAAAATTTTTTGTCTCAGCTAACTGCGATTGAATTTTTTCTTCACTGTTCATGCAAAGTTCGATATCTTGTTGCATATCAGTAATCGTCATCGATAAAATATCTAATTGCTTAGTAATATCTTCTGCCTTTTCGGCAAAATCTTTATACTGGCGACTTTCAATGTTATCTTCAAGGTCAAGCTGCATACCAATAACTGTATCAGTAAGTTCATGCTTTACTTCATGCCAGCTCTTAATCCAAGCTTGATAACGCTCTTCCAAAACCGCTGATCGTTCAAAAAGACGCAGCTTAGCTAAATTGCTCTCCACATCTGAACTCAGCAACTCATTCCGGCGTGATTCAATCTCATCAAGCTGCTTTTGATATTTATTACGTTTACCCTTACTTAACATACGGATAATAACAATTAAAATAATGACGATGACAACCCCGCCGATTACCATCCAAAGGTACGGAATAGTCAATTGATCGTTTAATTTTAAACCTTCTTCAATAAACATGAAACTCTCCTCCGTCAATCTGTATTAAAATCGCGCAACTGCACGACACAAATGCGACAATACATCTTCTATTATTGTAACAAAAAAGTCAGAAAAATACTAATATTTTCATACCTTTTTACCGTTTTTCGGGAAATTTGTAAGGGAGTGCTCCAAGGACCACTCCCTTATTGACAAGAACCGGTGATTCTACTATAATAGAAAGGCATGAAAAATTTAATTTACAGCACCTGTAAAAATCACAGATATTATGTTGCACCTTAGTATCTAACTAGAGGTATGCAGTAACTATTCTAAAGCTGTATGAATAGCGAACCATTCAGTGCAAACATAACCTTTGCTGCTTTTTATAGCGTTATATGAGTTTATTCGTCATGTAATAGAATTTAGGAGGTTGTCATTTATGGCACGTTACACAGGACCAAGTTGGCGTTTATCACGTCGCTTAGGAATCTCATTATCAGAAACAGGAAAAGAATTACGTAAACGTAATTACGCTCCAGGACAACACGGAAACGCAAAACGTCGTCCGAAATTGTCTGAATACGGAAAACAATTACAAATGAAACAAACTGTACGTCATATGTATGGATTAAACGAACGTCAGTTCCGTACTACATTTGACCATGCAGCAAAAATGAAAGGGAAACAAGGTGAAAACTTCTTGTTCTTACTTGAATCACGTTTAGATAACCTTGTCTACCGTATGGGACTTGCCCGCACACGTCGTGGTGCACGTCAATTAGTTAACCACGGACACATCCAAGTAGATGGTCGTCGTGTTGACATCCCTTCTTACCGTGTGAAAATCGGACAAACAATCAGTGTTCAAGATAAATCACGTGGCAACTCTTCAATCAAAGAAGCTTTAGAATCAAATGTATCTACATTAGATTTCGTAACATTCGACGAAACTTCAATGAGCGGACAATACTTACGTTTACCAGAACGTAATGAATTAAACGAACAAATCGAAGAATCATTAATCGTTGAGTTCTACAACCGTTAATCACTAACGGTTGCCAAAATAAAAAGCCGATTGCTTCAAGCAATCGGCTTTTTTTTATTTATCTTGTTCCTCTGCTGCCTCGATTTCCGGCAAGGAAATCGACTGCGTCCATTCGCAAGCCTCGCCCTCACCGCTACGAACATAAGTCATCATTGTAGACAGATAATCAAAATATATTGTTAATGCATGCATCAATGCTACCGTATCATTAAACCGCGGATGCGTATATATCAGATGATCCTGCATTGAACGATAAATTTCATTCTTGGTATCATGAATAATCAGTTCCCAATAGTGGCGGTAGCTCTCCATGGCAAAAATATCAATAATAATATCATGCTCAATAACAAATAAACTATGAATTAAGGTATACAAGCTTCCATACTCATCTCGTTCAAAAACACCCAGCGCCTTAATAATCCTTAGTTCCTGCCTGGTTGAATTCATAATCGTTGCAAAAATTTTATGTTGCAAACGTTTATCATTACGCGTAGCAATTTTGGTCCGCATATCCTGACGGATAAGCCCAATCTTGCTCTCAAGCTGATCAGTTGACTCACTCAACTGATTAAAAATAGTTCCCTGCTCTTTTTTACTGCCGCTTGCGAACCAACGATCAATCTTCTCGGAAATCATTGTTAAAATCATTTCAATATCATTGCTGAATTTCGGCCGGAAGATAGTAATATTAACAATAAAAGCAATAATCATACCATAGCCGGTAGAAATAAAGCGGTCAAACCCACGTTGAATTAAAGATGTATCATCTGTAGCCAATAACATAATCGACATTAAGGTCACACCGGCCATCAAATAGCTATCACCAAGTTTGGCGTACTTAATAACTAAAAATAAAGCCATAATCCCAAATGAAACACTAATGATGTTAATACCGAAAATAAAGCCAAAAAAAGCGGCAAAAGCAAACCCGACAAAGTTAGCAATCAGCTGCTGAATAATAATCTGAATTGAGCCGGCAATCGATTCGCGCATTGTCCGCAATGCACCAATAGAAGCGTAGAACTGGGTTCCGCTGATAAACAAGGGCATAGTAACAAAAGCCAAAGCTACTGCGATCCCTGACTTAATAATCCGCATTGGTATTTGCTGTTTAATTCGTTGCCACTTGTCCATAAGCATTCATTCCCTTTCTTTTATTATACTGCAAAATAAAGATATCGCAAGCCGCGCTACTCGGGGCGCGGCTCGCGATTTACGCGTTTTCTGACAATAAACCAGCAGAACAAAGCGGCGACAACAAAGAGCACTGCAGCTGCGTAAAAAGGAACATAGCCACCGAGCGCAAACAACACCGACAGACCAACAAAACCAATAACATTTCCTAGTGCCTGCACTGACTGACGAACGCCAAACAAAGCGCCGGCATCTTCACGACGGGAAATTGATTCAACCACCATTTGGCCGGCAACCTGAACATTCGTCGAAGTGGTAAATAGAATTGTACTTAAAACTACAAAAATGACCATTGGTGATTGAAATAAGAAGCTTACAATCACCAAAGCGACACCAACGCTGCCCATCACCGCAATTGAAAACATTAATCTGGTCGGTGACATCCGTTTTTGGAACATCGGCACAAATACCAAATTCAATACTGCGGCCACTAAACCAATTATCCCAGTAATCAGTCCAATTTCTGCAGTCGTATAATGCAACTGGAATGATAAGAAGTATGGTACAACCCCGGTAAACAACGAGTTCGCTGTTACCAACAAAATAATAATTATAAACACTGTTGGTAAAATCGTATGACGATACCGTTTGATCGTCTCTCTTACCTCATCGCTCCACAACAGCTGCCGTAACGAAGGCCGCTTGTTTGCGCCCGGCATCGGCTCATGCTTCTTATAATCACGAACTGTAAATAGAAAGAATACCCCTAAAATCACTCCGGCAACTGCCTGCAAAATAAATGGCAAGTGATAATCCAGCTCACCGATTGCGCCACCGATGAACGGTGAAAAAGCTGCCCCAAAAGCAAATAACATCGTTGCCAGTGCAATAACCTTAGAACGATGCTCCGGCTTGGCAATATCACTAAAATACGCAATATGCACAGTAAAAGTAATAACTACGAAAAAACCGGATAAAAAGCGAGCAAAAATCAGCACCGGTACATACGTCCCATAAGCAAACAACAACTGACAGAACCCATAGCCAAGCGGCCCTAAAAATAGCAACCAGCGACCATATTTATCTGATAATGTTCCCCACATTGGCGAAGCAAAAAATTGTGCCAGTGTCATCGCTGCCATGAAAAAACCGAAAATATTTTCCGGAGCTCCAACCGCTTTAATTAACGCCGGAGTTGCCGGATGACCGAGACCGTTGACGACCCCGATTAAAAAATAAGCAAACAACATAATAATGAGTTTCTTAGACATTCCTTTATACATGCACTTGTACCCTCTTACTTTTGGTAGAAATTTTCATCGGGAAGACGCACTCCGTCTTCCCGATGATTCCTTTTAAATCAAGCCCTTACTGAGTAAAAAGTCACGAGCAACATCAGCATCCTTCTGTCCCTCAACGATTACTTTGTAGTTTAGCTCGCGCATTTCTTCATCACTAATAGCATTTTCCAGCATATTCAGCACTTCCGTTAATTCCGGATGTTTAGCCAATGTCTCTGTGCGGAATATCGGGAATGCGGTATAAGGCGCAAAGAAGTGTTTATCATCTTCCAAAACCTTCATATTGTATTTTGCAATCAAGCCATCGGTAGTAAATACATCCGAAGCATCGGCTGCTCCTGAATCAACAGCAGTATAACGCATTGCATCATCAGCTGCGTTCATTCCCTTAAAGTTAAAATTATATACTTTATTCGCACCGATAAAGCCATCCTCACGGTTTTGGAACTCCATCGTACTGATGAAATTCAACTCTGGGCTTACAGCTGCAAGTTCAGAAGTGGTTGTCAGGTTGTACTTCTCAGCAATATCAGCTCTTACGGCAAAGGCATAACGATTTTCAAATCCTAATGGTGCCATTGCTGTTAAATCAATATCGGCTAATTGTGTTTTCAATTCATCAAATACTGCCTCAGCAGACATTCCCGGTTTAAATGTATTGTTCATGTAAGTTACATAAGCCGTCCCGCTATATTCAACGTAACCATCGATCTGACCACTGGTTACTCCTTCAAAAACAATCTTTGAGCCGCCTAAACTTAATTTACGATCAACAGTTAAGTCTGTGTGGGCTTCAATTAAATCAGCCAGCATATGGCAGAGAATCATTGACTCAGTAAACTTCTTCGAACCAATTGCAATTGTTTTATCACTATTGCTTTGATTCATATATACAGTACCACCGATTGCGCTAACCGCTAAAACCGCAGCCAACCCAATCCATAATCCTTTATGGCGTTTTTTCCCTTTACGATGTTGATGATTCTGATTTCTAAGCGTCATCCGCTTTTCAATCCACTGAATCAAGGCATCAATAGACAACGCCAAAATTGCTGCCGGAATCGCACCAAAGAGAATCATCGTATTGTTTACTAATGATACCCCGGTAAAGATAAAGTAGCCTAAACCACCACCGCCGACAAAGGCCGCAATAGTCATTAACCCAACTGCACTAACTGCTGATATCCGAATACCAGAAACAATAACCGGCATTGCCAGTGGCACTTCAACCTTAAACAAACGTTGCCACCAAGTCATCCCCATACCATCAGCCGACTCTAAAATCGCCGGACTGATGTTAGTGATTCCGGTATAAGTATTTTTTACGATAGGTAAAAGCGAATACATCGTCACCATAAAGATAGCTGGCGCACTACCAATACCTAAAAACGGAATTAAAAACCCTAAAATAGCCAAACTAGGAATAGCCTGTACAACATTAATAACGGCCATAATTACTTTAGCAATACGCTTATAATACGAAGAGATAATTCCTAGCGGAATACCGATTATAATCGCAATAACAACCGAAACTACGGTCATGTAGATGTGTTGTCCTAATGCTTGCAGGAATTGCGCGCTGTATTGATTCCAAAAAACAATAATACTATTCCAAAAATCCATGAACATATCCATTAGAACTCACCTCCACTGGTTGCAATCTCTTCTTCATCTTCATCAGCATTGTCAACATACTGCAAACCAATCTTGGCAAATAGTGTTGCCCGTGTCAGTGCTCCAACCACCTGTTGTTGCTCATCAACGACCGGAATACAACGAACCTTCTCAGTAATCATATACTCAAGAATATCACTTACTCCTTCGTCAGGATACGATGTCCGGATATCTTTTTGCATTAAATCAATAATCGATAACTGGCGTTTACTCTTCTGCAATAACTCTTCCATGAAAAGAATACCCAGATAGCGACGGTTTTCATCAACAACAATCAGACTGTCTACACGATTACGGCGCATCTTTTCAATCGCACGGAATAATGTTTCCGAAGGATGAATAGTTGCCGCCTTGGCAATCATAACATCAGCAGCATGAATAAAGTTAGGATTTTGCCATAATTTATCCTCACCCACAAACGAGCGCACATAATCACTGGCCGGCCGTTTTAAAATAGCCTCTGGTGTATCAAACTGGGCAACTTCACCATCTTGAAAAATACAGATACGATCAGCAATCTTCAGTGCCTCATCCATATCATGAGTAACAAACAAAATCGTTTTCTTTACCTTCTTTTGCAATTCAACAACTTGATCCTGCAACTGACTGCGGGTAATTGGATCAAGCGCACTAAAAGGTTCATCCATTAAAATAATGTTCGGATCATTAGCCAACGCCCGGGCAAAACCAATCCGTTGCTGCTGACCTCCGGATAGTTGATCAGGATACTTTTCTAAATAACTCTCGTCCAGCCCCATCATCTCAATAAGTTCCAATGCACGCTGATATACAGCTTCATCTTCACGTTTTTCATGCATTAAACTTGGTACTAAAGTAATATTCTCATAAATACTCATATGTGGGAATAACCCGATATTTTGAATAACATATCCAATCGAACGACGCAAACTGATAGTATCAGTATCTGCAATGTTCTTCCCATCAATTAAGATTGTTCCGCTGCTCGGCTGAATCAACTTATTAATCATCTTTAACAAGGTCGTCTTCCCACACCCGGATGGCCCGATAAAAACAATAAACTCACCATCATTAATAGTTAAGTCTACACCTTTTAATATTTGCTTCTTGCCATAGCTTTTCTTTATATTCTGTAATTCTATCATTTTACCGCCTCTTTAATAGAAAAAGCCCTTATGGGGCTTCTTTTTAAATGACCGGATGGCTGATTAAGCCATCCGAATCAAAATGCAATACTCACTGTTGATTAATCTTACTCGGCAAACTCCAAAGCAATTTCCATCATTTGCGTGAATGTTGTTTCGCGTTCCTCGGCAGTGGTTGATTTACCAGTAACCAATGAATCCGAAATAGTTAAAATAGCTAACGCTTGTTTACCTAAAGCTGCAGCATTCATATATAATGCTGCGGCTTCCATTTCAACACAAAGCACGCCAAGCTCTGCCCATTTCTTCCAAGAATCTTTTTGGAAGTTATAGAACACATCTGATGAAAGACTGTTACCAACATGTACATGTTGTCCATTCATTTTAGCAATATTGTATGCTTTATCCAGCAATTCAAAACTTGCTAATGGCGCATATGTTCCCGGCAAACCATATTGATGAGCAAAATCAGACTCAGTTGAAGCTCCCTGAACAAGAACAATATCACGAATGTCTACATGCTCTTGGTAAGAACCCGCTGAACCAATACGAATAATATTTTCAACATCATAAGCAGTAAATAACTCATATGAATAAATTCCGATTGATGGTTGTCCCATTCCAGAACCCATTACTGAGATTTTTCTGCCATTGTAGTAACCAGTGTAACCAAACATATTACGTACATCAGTCACCAATTTAACATCAGTTAAAAACTTCTCAGCAATAAACTTCGCCCGTAAAGGATCTCCGGGCATTAAAACTGTCTTCGCAAAATCACCTTTATTTGCATTAATGTGTGGTGTTGCCATTTACAATTCACTCCTCTAAATAAGTTTTTCGTGCAATAACCATGCTGTTTCCATGGAATCAGTGCTGTCTAAGCACTCACAAACCATTTATTATTATACCAAAAATATTGAGGAAATACAAACCCACAAGCTATTCCATGCATCAAAAAAAGCGATGTTAACTACATCGCTTTTTGCTCCGGATCGGGATACTTAATCTTATTAATCTCAAGCTTCTCGGCAATAATATCCTCAACATCCACATTCATCATCGCTGCCATGGTAAAACCATAAATCAAGACATCTGCCAACTCTTCCTTAATACCCTGAAAATTGCGTTTGCAACTCTCCTTGGCATCCCACCACTGAAAATGCTCCAGCAGTTCACCGGCTTCAATGGCAATTGAAATGGCAATATCACGTTGCGCACCTTCTGTCTGCCAGCCGCGCTCAGCTCGAAATGCTTTTATTTTCTCGCTCAGTTCCTTTACTTCCATACCATGCACCTCAATTCATTTTTTCTTATTTTATCAAAAAATGACAAAAAGAACAATAAAAAAAGAACGCTGCTTGAGCGTTCTTCTTCGTTTAATTATTGACCTGCATTTGCATCAACAATTGCTTTAATTTGCGCTGATGAATCTACCATAGTTCCACTTGCACTTGTGTAAACAGAACCTTTTCCGTAGAAGTAGTCTACACCTTCACCATAAGCAATTGCCAACATAGCATTGATTGCATCGTAATCAACACTATCAAGGTTGATTCCTGCTGATGATAAATCAATAGCTACAACACAATCAGAGCAGCTGTTGTTTGAGAATATACCATAGATGTATGCTGTATCTGCACTTGAGATTGCTGAACTTACAAGACTGTACATAGATGTGAATGCTTCAACACCTTTTGTGTATGCGTCCGCTTCTGCTCCAGTTAAACTAAGATCAGATGCACTGTTTGATGTAACATCACTGTTGATGCTTGAAAGATAGCTCGCTTCAGTTGAAGTGTCCAACTTTTCTACTGTTGCTCCGCTCACATTTACTTGAGAGCTTACTTCATTGATAACTGTTTCTGCCGGTGATGCCGAACATGCTGCTAATCCAAAAGATAACATAACAACAGTTAAAATACTTAAAACTTTTTTCATGTTAATATTTCCTCCTTAAGTTTATACGATATTAGTATAACTAAATCCAAATACGATGTCAAACTACATCGTGTTATTTTAAAAAATTTCATAATTTTCATAAATTCCCATAGAATTTACTCACTTGAAGGATTCTAAAGCTAAGTCATTATTAACACGAAAATTTTATCAATCCTAGTACTCAAAATCACGTCGGTTATAGAAGAAATAACCCGCACCAATAGCTACAATTACTACCAGTGCATTCACGACAACAAACATCCAATTAAAGTCACCATGCAACATTGTATACGGGTCATAATATTTGAATGGTGTTAAGATATCCAAAAACGCTAAATTATCACCGGCCATACTTATAATAGCACTTAATAAATAAGTAACTACTACAATGATTGCTGATATTCCGGTTGCTAATTTAGTATTTTTGAGCGACGCAGCTAGGCAGAAGCCGATTGCCGCAAAGAATAACTGCATACCAAACATAGCTGCCATAAACATAAAAATCTCCGCAGTAATCATCTGACCACCGCCAAATATTGCCACACCGATAAACGAACCAATAATCGTTACAATATTCAACACAAGTAATTGCAATAGAATTGCAATCAGCTTATCACTCAATACCCGATTTCGCGAAATTGGTTTAACATATAAAAACTCAGAAGTTTTATCGCGTTCCTCTTTAGCAATCGTATTTGCGCCAAGCAATCCGGCATGTAAAACCGCAATAATCGCATTAAAAGGAAATAAAATTCCAAAATAATCCGCTAATTGTGACATATCCAACTGACTAAGTCCAAAGAGCGCCTGAATTGAGGCCGGCATCTGCTTAACAATATCAGTCAAGGCTTGTGCATCTTGTGAAGAAGCAGAATACTTAGTCATACCTACAACCGCCATGAAAAAGATACCCACACACCAAAAGAAGAGTGCTTTTTTATTTGCTTTTAGTTCCTGCCAAATAATATTCATAATCAATCAACACCCCTTCTCACACTGCATGCACATCACGACGCAAATACATAACATATGCTGCCGCAATACACGCTATAATAACTCCAACACTTACAGCCACAAACTGCATCTCTAAACCGCCATTAGCAATAATTGATGGTGCGTCAAAATATTTAAATGGGATAAAATAACGTAACCAATCTTTATCTAATACTGAATCCAGTAACCCTAGCGCAAAGAAAGTAAATACAATCCCTAACGATAAAGTTATCACCGAACGAATTTTTTGCAGTAATCCGGCAATCATAAAGCCAATTGCAAAAAATACATATTGAGTAATCACTAATCCCAGATTAATCTGCATAAAAGTCGTCATATCTACACTATCACCGGCAATTAAGATTGCTGCAATCGTTGAGCCGGCAACAAACACAATTTGCGTAATCAACAACATCATTACCGCTGCTGCCAGCTTCGCACTCACTACTGCACCACGGCTGACTGGTTTAGTCAATAAAAAATCTGCTGTTTTCACTCGTCCCTCTTTAGATAAAATACCAATACCAAGATTTGTCGCCTGAATTGCCGCACACAAAGTTGCATACAATATTGCATAGCCATAGAAGCCCGCGAACGATGTTAAATCTCCGAGTCCCAAAGCTTTGACAAGTTCTGGCGGGTAAGCCGCCAGGACTTGATTTAATTTATCAACATCCTGCCCAAAAGACGGATAGAGGATAATAAAAAATATTGCTAAAGCTAAGAGTGAGACAGCCCATATAAGTGTTATCTTCAAGTTTGCTTTACATTCATATCGAAAAATACTCATAATCTTGCCGCCCCCTACTCATAATAATGCATGAAGATTTCTTCAAGATCAGGTTCATCAAGGGTAATATCAGTTAATTGCAATGCGCTTAGTTTTTGCATAATAACGTTAATATCACCTTTATATAAGAAGGTTGCTTCGTCACCGCCGTTTTTCAGCTCTTTGATACCATCCAGATTAAAATAATCAGCTGCAATCGGTGTTGTTGAAGTCAATTTTATCCGTTTGTAACTGTCAGCTCGTAATGCGCTCATCGTTTGCAACTGAATAATTTCACCATCTTTAATGATGGCCACGCGGTCGCATAAGCGTTGTACCTCACTGAGAATATGTGAGGAGAAAAATATCGTAGCGCCTTTTTTATTTTCTTCTTCAAGCAAGTTGAAAAACTTTTGCTGCATTAACGGATCCAAACCGCTGGTTGGCTCATCAAGGATAATGAGCTTCGGACTATGCAAGAGTCCTTGAACAATACCAACTTTTTTCTTATTACCAAATGACATGTCGTCAATTCGTTTATTTAAATCCAATTCCATAATATCAGCAAGTTCTTTAATTCTTTTGCTGCAATCTTTTTTGTAAAAACTTGCTGAGTATTTCAACAAATCAATAGCTTTCATCTTGTCATAGTAAAATACCTCTGATGGTAAATAACCAATATCTTCAGCAATAGTGGCCCGCTCTTTCAAAATATCTTTACCAAAAATTGTAGCGCTGCCGCTAGTTGCATGAATAAGTCCTAGCAAAGTACGTATTGTTGTGGATTTACCGGCGCCGTTGGGGCCGATAAATCCAAAGATTTCACCCTCAGCGACACTAAAGGAAATATCTTTAATCCCTCGTGATTTGCCATAATTTTTTGTCAGTTTATTGATTTCAATTACATTTTCCATAATTATTAATCCTCCTGTTGGTAGAACAACTGCCGTAATAATGCGGTATATTGTGCCCCTTTTTGATATAATTCTTCCCAGTCATATTCTTTTTCCGGATGGATTTTTAGCATCATTATTGTTTCATTGGCCAATCCATCATAGGTCCATACCATAACCTGTAGTGCTTCCTTGATATTAATACCTTCGCGAAATAACGAATAATCTATATTAGCAAGCAATTGTTCATAGCTGGTCTGTTTTACTTTAGCAAAGTTGCCAGTCACATATTGCTTCACCTCGGGTGCCGAATCGGTCATTGCAGTTTTCAAAAACTCAATTAAATCCGGGTGAATTCTCATCAATTCAAACTTAACCGTCATGATTTGCTCAAGCCGCCGAAAAATATCTCGTTCACTGTAATCAATTCGAGTGTTATAATCCCGCATTATCAAATCTATTGCATAGTCAAACAAAAATTGGAAAAGTTGCTGTTTATTCTTAAAATAATGAAACAGTGCTCCTTTAGAAATTTCTGCGGCAGCAACAATCGCATTGGTCGAAGTATTGTTATAGCCATATTGACTGAACTCCGCCATAGCCGCATTAATAATACGTTGCTGCTTAGGCGGATCAATATTTAAAAATTGCCCATACATATTCGCACATTCCTTTCCAAATTCGTGTTTTGACCACTTTGGTCAATCATTATTATAGACCTTTCTCATCTAATGTCAATCGATGTTGCTTTTTTTTGAAAAAATAAAAAAAGACACATCATAAAGATATGTCTTTTAAAAGATTATTCCATTTCACGAACGGCAAAATATCTACCTTCCGGATCAGCAAAATTGAATACTCGCATACCATCAGGTGTTGTCATCGGCGGATTAACAACCTCACCGTTTGCTTTTACTTTTTCATACAAAGCATCCAACTCGCCCTTTGGTACCGCAAATAGCAATGATGGGGTTGCTAAATCCAATTCTGGCTCTAACTCAGCAATAATTGCGCGTTCAAATAAAATAATTTTGGTTTCGGCAAGCTGATGAGGTCGCAATTCAATCTTGAAAAGCCCACCTTCTTCAGTCACATTTTCCAAGAAGCCAAAATTTTTCTTCCAAAATTCAGCTACCCGCCGCGGCTCATCGACATAGAGCATTAATTCATATAAAAACATCCTGAATCTCTCCTTTATTTTCTAATAGGTATTTATTATAACATGAAAAAAAGCAAAGTCCATAGACTTTGCTTTTTCAACATTTATCCTTCAATAACCGCGGCTGAAAACCCATCTTGCACATGACCATAAACACAAATACAATGACCCAATAGTAAGTCACCGGCATCAAACCAAAGAATATATTTCTGTGGCTCCTGCTGCATAATCGTATTCAGCTGCAACTGCTGCAAAAAACTTTCATCATCATGATAAATGCTCCAGGCTTCAATCTGTGGGCGCAATTCTTGCAGAATAAAAGTTTTAGCGCCAATGATATAGGCATCCAGATTATTAATGATTTGTTGCAAGTCAGCTAAAAACGCGCGTTCTTCCATATGTAAAATAATTTTGTTGCCGTTGCATTGATAACTGCCTTTATAGTAATCACGGTATCCTGATTTATGGAAGACAAAAGTACCTAGCTGCTGATCAATAAAAGTTTGGCGTTGTTTTTGCAAATTACTCGCCTCCTATTCAGCCAGATACGCTGCAAGTAATTGCAGCGTTGCATCAACCGCTTTATAATGGGTTCGTTCCATGCCATGGCTGGCATGAACTCCCGGACCAATTAATCCGCCGCGAATATCATTTCCTGCACTTAACGCCGCACTGGTATCACTACCATAATATGGATAGATATCTACCGCATAATTGAGTTTATCGCGCTTGGCAAGCGCGATAAACTTCGAGGTAATTGCATAGTCATAAGGACCACTGCTGTCTTTAGCGCAAATTGAAACATCGTACTCGGTACAATTTAAATCCAGTCCGATACAACCCATATCAACTGAAAGCAACTCATCAATTGCCATAGGTAAAGCTGCCATCCCATGACCAACTTCCTCGTAAGTTGAGAATAAACAAACCAAATTCTTATTTGGTTTCATATTGTTTATTTTAAAATGACGCAAAAGACTTAATAAAATAACGACTGATATCTTATCATCAATAAATCGCGACTTAATAAAATCATCTTCGGTAATTGAAAGCTTAGCATCGTAGCAAACAAAATCGCCGCTCATAATTCCTAAAGCTTCAACATCAGCCTTATTATGGACTTGCTTATCCAAACGTACCAGCATATGATCAATATCCCGACTCGCAGTCTTTGCCTCTGGATAGACATGAATTGCCGGATGTTCAGAAAGAATTGTGCCGGTATACACTTTCCCTTCACGTGTATAAACTTTACAATATTCACCATCTAAAGTAGGCACTAAAGGACCACCGATATTCGTGACTTTAAGCATTCCCTCAGCAGTAATTGAACGCACCATTAATCCTAAAGTATCAATATGTGCTGATAGTCCAACTGTCTCGGCAGTATTTTGACCAGCAACGAAAATATAGCCATTCCCTTTATTGGTATATTGCAACTCATAGCCGATTTCCGTAGCAATCTTTGCTACCTCCGCCATCGCCTGGGCAGTGAATCCCGACGGACTATCAATAGTAAATAAACGCTCTGCGGTTTCATAAACATAGTTTTTATCAAACATTGGCTCTCAAACTCCTTTTTTCTAATGGGTTTATTATAACATAAAAGACAGCGTCTGTATCCGCTGTCTTTTAATTACTTCTGTTTACGCATGCCATGTTTAATAATCCACGCTTGTGCTTTACTATTACTGGAATCTTGCCAGCTAGTAATTATTGCATCTGCCTTATCTGGCGCTTCCTTGTATAAATCATTCAGATTATTACCAACGCTCTTCTGCACAAACTTTTCCGAATCATCTTTAAGATTAGTAAGAATCTGTTTATATCGATCAAATTCATCTAAAGCAACCATTAACTTCGCCGACCAAGGCAAACGAATTCTAACCCCTTCACTGGCAAGCCGACGAACATGAACATTCTCATCCCTAGTCCAGACAATAAGTTCATCCATCACCGCTTCCGGTTGCTCTTTCAATAAAGGTCGAATAGCATATTCGCCGGTAAAGCGTTTGGTTAGCTCCTTTAAAAATGCTAGCGACACTTGCCAATCTGCAGTACCATATCGTTCCACATATCTGCCAATTGGCCAAAGCCACCACCCAAAGGTGAACATCCCTTCGGATCGATTCAATTCTGGACCTAGCAATCCATAAAAAGCTTGAATATTGTTTGAGTAATCATCACTCAAATATTTTTGCATCGCATCAACAATACAATCAAAACGAGCAAACAATTCTAGCTCATCCAACTGTCCAAGCAATTCATTACTAAAACCTGTCTTATCAAAACTCGGTTGCACAGCATGAATTTTCTGTGCGATATCCAAAATATATTGATCATCATAATAATCTTTATGCTTCATGTACCCTCACTCCAATATATTATTGTTGTCCACTATTTCGGTAATGATAATCAGCAATTGCAGCTAGAGCATCCTTTAATACTGCTTCACCATCCAACATACCAAAACGTTCCATGCTAATAGCAACAACCGGAATTGAATACTCAACTAAACTACAAACTTTTTCCAGCTGGTAACGCACTTGCGGTCCCAGTAAAACAATATCAGCATCTTGCCAGTGACTCGGCAGTTCACTCTCACCTATCGACAAAATTCTCAATTCACAATCATTCTGCTTATTCGTTGCCAGCATGCGCCGAACTAAAAAACTTGATGAAATGCCTGCGGTGCAGACCACCAGTATTTGATACCCATCCATAATCCATCATCCTCAAAAATAAGTAAGGGGCGGATTTTAACCATCCGCCCCTTTAACATCTATAATAACATTGATTAACACAGAATAAGCTGATTGAAAGCGTAGGAAGTTGTAAAAAAATGGGAGGGAGCGTATTTCGAAATACGTGACCGAGCAGTTTTTTGCAACTTTCTTAGATTGCAAACGCTTCTCAACAGTTTATTTCATGAAGCTGAATTTTTTCCAAGGAGTTACGTAATCAAGTAATACATGTTCGTAGATTGGAATATGGCCGATAACATTTTTACGACCATCATTTGGCATATCTTGTAAAACAATATGCACTTCTCCTTTATATTGCCCATAGTCTTCATTAACCATGATAATATCACCACGGTGCAAATCACGCGTGTTTCGCGCCGGAATTGATGCTTCTTTATAAATAACCCGTGGCATTGTAGATCGTGCCATGTAGTCTGACAAGTCGCCACGAACAAAATGATTGAAATCATAAAGGATTTCTTGTTCAACATCACTTAAATCAGTAATTTCTAACTCAATACCAAATGTTAATTTTGCTGGTTGTACTTTAGCAAGGGCAGCCATTTCTTCTTCACTTGCATAAGCATTAGCAATAATGACATCATCGACAACACCAGTAGCGAATAAATGACGCGCCTGCGCATCAATTGGTAATTCACGGTGCATTTCTAAAGTACAAAGTCCTTCATTAACTGGCCAAGGTCCATAAGTACCCTCAGTTTGTGAAGAAACAAAAGCTGCAACGCGCATACCTAAGTCTTTTAAGTTTTTGCTGCATTTATAGAACAAGTCAAAACCTAAACCACTATATTTTTGCGGATAGAAGTTATGACAAGCAATTAATTTACTTTTATCTGGTTCATAACTGAAAATATTATTTAAATACATACCAGGGTTACTAGCATTGACTTCAATTAATAATCCAGCCGGATTAAACGTCATCATCGCTTCTACTGATCCATTAAATCCTTCATCAAGACGGATTCCGGCAGCGCCGATTTCGCTGAAGAATGACAAATCATCATATGTAATACCTAAATCTTTAAATACTCTTGGCGCCACATCAACAATGACTTCAAATCCAAGACGATTGGCATGTTCAATAACATCTTTAAATTCTGCCTTAATTTCTGCCGCCGGTTTGGTTACTGACAACAGACAAGTAAAAATACGGCTAAAACCATACTTCGCAGCAAGACTAATATATTCTTTATCTTTTTCGGGTGTAGAATGTTCTGGATAAATTGAAATTCCTAAACAACTCATAGTGTTCTCTCCTTCATATATAAAAAATCAATTATACAATCTAATTGTAGCCTAAAAAGCAAAAATATGCTACCCTCTTTCAACTTATGGAATAAAATTGCAGAACGCCCTTGGCCACCGGCCCAGGGCGTTCTCAGCTTTCCCCACAAAAAAAGCACAATACCAAACGATATTGTGCTTAATAAGTCTTATTTTGTTACGAGCGAATCAATGTTCACTTGACTTCTATGCTCTGTTCGTACCCACTCACGGTTTTTGTAAGTAAGGATACCAGCAATATAGATACCGATGAATGTAAATGAGAACCACATCATCCCAAATAATATTTTAAAAATATTATAATTGGTTGTTACTATTGTATCTCGTTTCATCGCGAATTTTGCTAAGATTACTGAACCAATTGCCATAACCATCATCATTGCTGCAATCCAAACAATTTGTGTATTCCCTAACAAGCCGTTAATAACCATCAAGAACGGAGAAGCTCCGGCTATCAATGGTAACAAGGTATATACACCCGTATCTAATGCGTTCCAGTCACGTTTACCAGTCAATTTTTTAGAGTCTTTGAAACGACGCATTAATTGACCGAAATATTTACGGTGAATTGACCAGTGGCCACGTGCCCAACGTAAACGCTGAATAATTGATTGTTTAGCCTCAGTCGGTTTCTCATCGTATACCGCAGTAAAGTGATTCCATACCGAACGATAGCCTTCGCTAACACATTGTACTTGGAATTCAAAATCTTCAGTCAATGAATCAGCAGTCCAGCCAATTTCTTGCAAAGCAAGACGATCAACGGTAAATCCGGTTCCGCCGATTGCCGGTGTTAATCCTAAAGTATTCTTCGCATTTTGGAAGAAACGATTGGTTTGATAGTAACCAGCTGCATATCCGATTGAAACATATGAATCATCCGGGTTTTTACAGTCAAGGTATGCTTGAGATACTTTAATTGAATCATCTGATAAAAATTGTGAGTTCATTTCTGTAAAGAAGTTCGTCGCAACTAAGTTATCAGCATCAAAGAAAGCTACGTTATCATAATTATTGATAATACCGTCTAATTCTTTCAACGCATAGCGAATTCCGTAAGGTTTCCCTTTTGGTTCACCCGGAGGGCTAGTATGTTCAACGACTCCGGCACCATGTTCGCGGGCAATTTCAGCAGTCCGGTCATTGCAGTTATCTGCAATAACATAGATATCGAAAAGCTCACGCGGGTAATCCATATTATTATTTAAATTGTCTACAATTCCGGCAATAACTGATTCTTCATTATGCGCCGGCACTAACACCAAGAAACTTTTCTTTGGTGCTACGATTTCGTAGTTTCGTTTGATTTTCTTAAATCCAATTAATGTTAGCACAGCAATATATATCATAAACAGCAACATGAATGTATTTACTGCGTACATTGCCACATTAAATAATAAATTCAACCCATTTACTAATATCCAGCCGATAGATTGGAATGTTGTATCCGGGTTGGATAACACACCGACAATATCGCCTTTTACTCCACTTAATATAAACATTAATGAATACATAAGCAACTCTCCATTCTTGTACAATAAGACTAGAAAATAATTCTATTATTATGTATCACGTTATTCTATCTGTTCTAATCCTACTTAATTATAGTCAGAGCCAATATCATTGTCAAATATCATTTTTGTAAGTTTAGCCCTTTTCAAACCTTATATAGTATACCCGAAAAGTGAGTGTTTGTATATAGATTTGCTACTTATTATCGATATGTTTGATAATTTTTGCCGGATTTCCCGCGATGACCACGTCATCGGGAAAATCTTTAGTTACTACCGAACCCGATCCAATAACTACATTGTTGCCGATATGCACACCGGGTAAAATACTCACATGACCACCAACCCAAACACTCTCGCCAAGGGTTACCGGGCTGCCGAACTCAATACCACTATTACGTTCGACCGCATTTAATGGATGCCCGGCCGTGTAAATATGCACGCCAGGTCCAAACATACAGTTATCACCGATATGTACCTCACACACATCGAGAATTACACAATCAAAGTTTGCATAGAAATTTTTACCAAAATAAATATTACTGCCATAGTCACAACGGAAATTAGGTTCAATTGTACCACCATCATAACTACCAAACAATTCAGTCAGTACTGCAACCCGTTCCTGCTTAGCATCAGGCATCGAATGATTAAATTTATGCAACAGCATTCTTGCGTGCATTCGTTCTTCACGCAATTGTTTATCACCAGCGTCATAGGGAAGTCCGGCCAGCATTTTTTCTTTCTCAGTCATACGTCCACTCCTTTTTCCTAATTATACCTCAATATGCTGTTGCTTTCTATCTTTATGGTATAAAAATAACCCTGGCGCGAGTTGCTCGCGCCAGGGTTGCTGTTCTTCCTAAACGCTAGGCGCTTGCGGAATAAATATTTGCATTAATTTTGATACTGCCAGGAACATGAATGCTAAAGCAATTGTCCAGAAGTATACGCCCAATGCGAAGGTAACATCGAAGAATCCCCAAATACTTAAAAGAATTACGATAACATTTAAGATAATTGAGAATACTGCCCATCCGCCTTTAATTTGGCTAGCAACAACAATTTGAGTAATTGATGTCATAATGAACCAGAATAACAATGTGTACACAAGAATTAATGTTCCGGTAATTGGGTTAGCAAACAATAAGACAAGTCCTAAAATAACCCCTAAAATACCACTGAAAATAATTACGCCGCGTCCAGGAACACCTTTTAAGCCAAACGATTGAATCAAAGCTGCAATTCCTGAAACTAATAAGGCTGCTCCGGCAAAGTATACCAACAAGATATCAGTAATCCCTGGCCATGCAATCGCTGCAATTGCGATGATAAAAAAGATAGCTGCTTCAACTCCAAGAAGCACTTTTGATTGAGTTTTCATATAATCAAACCTTTCCTCTAGTGTGGTCTTTCGTTCACAAATTAATTATATCATTTTCCTTATTACTGTAAACTGATTCACATTTATTTTTTACAGCCTAATTCCATAATAATCAGAACTTTACCATTATATCACGTAATTATTTTTGTTAAATAAAAAAAGTTCGAAATTTCGAACTTTTTCATTATTATTGACATTTGAGAAATAATTGTCAAAATTTATTTGATTAATTGCATATAATAATATTATCAAATTGCTCGTAAACATCATCAGTAATAGCATCGGTTACTACTGAGGCTTGATTGAAATCAGCGAACTTACAGAATGATACCGCATCAAATTTTGAGTTATCTACCAAAACATAAGCAAGTTTGGAGTGAGTGATGGCGTGTTCCTTAACAATTGATTCATCCGGATCAGCATTTGTAAAGCCAAAGCTATGACTGGCTCCGTTAGCACCGATAAAACATTTGTCAAACAGAAATCCGTCTATAGTCTTAATTGTCATAGGACCGATTGCTGCCTGAGTCGATGACTTAATTTCACCGCCGACAAAGAAGCAAGGAATATTGTGCGCCAGTAATTCCTGCATCTGGGTTATACCATTAGTAAACACCTGCAGATTATGCACTGAGCTTAAATAGCTTACCATCATATGTGTAGTTGTCCCGGCATCAATAAAGATTCTATCATTATCACTAACTAGGCTCGCAGCCTTGCGGCCAATTGCCTGCTTCTCCTCAGCATGAATCATCGTCCGCTGAATCAATGGCACTTCACGTCTGGTATCTACCAGCCGCGCCGCGCCGCCATGCAGACGTTCGATTTCACCGGCATCCTCAAGATACTTCAAATCACGCCGGATTGTCGGCTCAGAAACGCCCGAGCGCTCAACAATGTCATCTAAATATATATACTCCTGCTCTTTCAGCAAATCAAGAATCATTTTTCTGCGTTTATAAGGAATCATCTATTTTCCTCCATTCATTCACTCATTCACTCATTCACATATTACTATACCATGATTTTACCAAAATATACATATAGTGTTAATAGTTTTATTTGGTAACGTAATTCATACCTTCCGAGAAATTCTTACTGAAGATAATGAATAAGATTAAAATCGGTACTGTCAGCAACACCGCACCTGCATATAATGGTCCGGGGAAACTGCCGTATGGACCTTTCATGGTTGCGAGCAACACATTTAAGGTCATTAAGTTCTCACTCTTAACAATGATCATATCCCAGAGCAACTCGCCCCAACGTTCCATAAATAAGAAGAGAAACAGTATTGTTGTGATTGACTTGGTCATTGGAAAAACAATTCTAAAGACTACCTGCCACTCACTGGCACCATCCATACGGGCAGCTTCTAAAACCTCGTCCGGAATCGTACGATAGAAGTTTACATACATAAATATTGCCCAAGCACTGATTATCTTAGGAATAATCATCCCAAAATAAGTATTATTCATACCTAAAAACTTAGAAACCATAAATGTCGGTACCAGCAAAATAACTGCCGGGAAGAACATTTGAAACAGAATAAAATTATTGACCAGTTTACTGCCGCGGAAACGCAATTTAGTAATTGCATAACCAAGCAACATGGCTAAGCCTAACGACAACAAAGTTGTCGTTAATGAAACAATGATACTGTTAGCAAATGCATTCAGCCAAGGTCGCGGCATACCGGTATTACCACCGGTTAGCAAGAAATCAAATGAGCGCAAAGTAAATTCACTCGGAAAAACAACTTTATCAACTTGATCCCAAGGAGCTAATGATTGTAACACCATATAGATATAAGGAAAGATTGCTACGATTAAAAAGACACTTGCCCAGATAACCAGTAAAGTTTTCCCTAATCTTTTCTTTTTAGGTTTTAGGGTCAATGTACTACCAGCCATATCGCGCACCCCATTTCTTGAGTAACTTTTGTATTGCCAATAATGAAATAAAGATAACAACAGCATTCAATATTGCCACCGCTGCTCCGTATCCAGAGTTTGACCGCACAAACGATTCATTAAATACGGTTAATTGCCAAGTATTGGTTGCCATATCCGGACCACCACCGGTCAGCATATATGGTTCGGTAAAGATACCGAAACAAAGGCCAACTGATAAGGTAGTAATTGTAAATAATGCCGGATAAATCATCGGTAAAATTATACTGAATATCTTTTTAACCGGACCAACACCATCAATTTTAGCGGCATCGTGAACATCACGCTCAATACTTTCCAAACTTGAAAGCAGGAACAATGAATAGTAACCAACCATTTTCCAAACAATCATGGCTACGATAACGCCGGTCGCTAAAGCGGCGTTAGTATTAATATCCAAAGTAATACCCCAATTTGCCCGCAACAACTCATTTAGCGGACTATTATACGATAATAATCCCCGCACAACAAATGAAATTGCTACGCCTGAGGAGATATAAGGTACAAAGAATGCTACTGAGAAAACCGGCTTCACTTTGCGTGGCAAGTGATAAATCGTGTACGCCAATACAAACGAAATAACAACTACCAGTGGTACTATCAGAATTGCAAATTTATATGCGTTAAAGAACGCTGCTTGTACTTCCGGGCTAAAAATCGCTTTAGCAAAATTCTCTATCCCGACGATATCGAATTTTGGCGACATGAGATTCCAGTTGGTTATAGACAAAAAGAATGCCCAAAACAATGGAATTAAAAAGAAGAGTGTTCCTAAAATTAAGTAAGGGCTGGAAAAAATCCAGCCGATTACATTTCTGCTTTTTGTTTTCATAATAATTACTCTGCTAATGTTGTTGCAAGTTCTGCTTTAATAGCATTCCAAGTATCAGCAGGACTGATGTTCTCAGTCACCATTTTTTGCATATGGGTACCGATAACTTCTTGGATTGTTGCCATATTAGGATTACTCATTGCCGGGATTGCATTAGGAACTTGCTCTGCAAATTTTTTGTTAATTGGGTTTTCATCAAAATAACTTTGGAAAGTTGCATTTGTAGAAAGATCATCACGTGCTGGAATCAAGTCAGTCATTTTTAAGAAATCCAGATCATTTTGCTCAGTTAAAGTAAATGCCAGAAAATCCATCATACCGCTAATTTGTTCATCGCTTGCGCCTTGATAGAAGACAATACCTTTGGTATCCGCAAATGTGTATTGACCGGCACCATCTTTAGTTGGTGGCATTGTAAAGTCATAATTAACACCAGCTTTTAAATCAGGGAATTTTTCCTTAATATTTGGTAACGCCCATGGTCCGGTTGCAAATCCGGCAGTTACTCCGCTTTCAGCAGCATCCGGAGTTTCAACAGTTAATAAACCATTTGATTTTTGACCGAGCGTAGCAATTAAAGTTAACGCATCAATTGCTGCTGCATCATCAGCAACAAGGGTATTTCCTTCAATAAAAGCTTTCCCTTCACTCGCTGCTTCATAGTAGTTCATAAAATCGAACCAACGTTCCCACCAGTCAGCAGGACGTGAAATTTTATAGTCATACAATGCAAATTTATCTTGACCACTTGCAGCAATCTTATCAGCAATTGCATAAACTTCATCATATGTAGTTGGCATTTCATTAATACCTAATTCTTTCAACATGTCTACCCGCCACATGTTAAGCACTGGATTTGAGAATAATGGAACAACATATTGCTTACCGTCAATCTCCCAGCCTTTAATAACATCGCTCATATTACGTTGTTCAACTAAAGCTTTAAATTGAGCATTGTTTGATAAATCAAGAATTGCTTCACTATCAGCTAACTGAGCAGCAAAACCACGTTGAATGTTTTCAGATGCTACCGGTGCTTCACCACTGGCAATAGCATTCTGAATTCCTGCCTCTGAACTTGGTGATTCAGGCATTTGCTGAACCTCAATTTTCAAAGTAGGATTTGTCGCATTATAACTTTCGGCCATTTTGGTCCAAAATGCTAATTGCTGGTTGTTTGGCGCCGTCCAGAACGTAATGGTATCTGAGCTTGTATTCCCGCCACAAGCAGTCAATAAGGCTCCGAGAATCACGACAACCATCATTGTACTAAAAATCTTTTTCATTTTGTTCACTCCTTATTTTTGGAAACGTTTACAATTTAATTATAAAACGTTTTCTTTTTTTGTCAACATATTTTGATAAAATATGATAATAATTGATAAAAATGTTAAAAATTTAGAACGCTTGTTGCAAAATCAGTCAATTCTGCTAAGCGCTTCTTACTTTCAATATTTGTGGCCCCTTGCACCGCAAAGTACAATTTAATTTGTGGCTCAGTACCACTTGGGCGAATACAAAACCAAGAACCATCACTAAAATAAAACTTCAGCACCTGTGCTTTAGGAAGCGTCAATACTTGCTCCCTCGCCTCTGTTAACTGATACTGGCGCGATGTTTGATAATCATTTTTCATAACAATACCATTAGCTAAAAGCAGTTCTGCCGGTAACGCATCAAAAATCTGATATATCTCCTGTACTCTTGCCGTTGACACCTGCAAATTCCATAAATCCTCAAGGTAAAAGCCAAACTCCGCGTAAAGCTGTTCAAGTCGATCAACCAAAGTGAACCCCTGCCGCTTGTAAAACGCCGCCATCTCAGCAACAACAGCACACATCTGAACGGCATCCTTGTCAAAAACGAAATCACCAAGCAAGTAGCCAAAACTCTCTTCATAACCAAAAACAAATTGCTTTGGATTTTCTTGATGGGCAAACGCACCAATATATTTAAAACCGGTTAAGGTCTCGTGAACAACCAGCCCGCCCTTGCGAGCAACGGCAGCCCCGAAATCCGAAGTAACAATCGTCTTGACCACAGTGCCATCATCTACACCATGTTGCAATAAATAATCAACCACTAGCGCGCCAAGCTGATTCCCGCTTAACAACTGGTAACTGCCTTGATATCGAACTCCGGCACCCAGCCGATCAGCATCCGGATCGGTAGTCAGCAACACATCCAGTTGCAGACGCTCGCCATATTCCAATAACTGTTCAAATGCCTGCGGATTCTCCGGATTCGCCGACTTCGTCGCCGAAAACTGCTCATCGCTTGGCATCTGCTCTGCAACATAAGTCACATTAGTAAAACCACACTCAGCAAAAACTCGTGGAACTATGCTGCCACCAGTCCCATGCTGCGGTGAGTAACCAATACTGACTTTGGCATAATCATCACGGTATTGCGGATGCAACAATCGCTCAACTTGCGCAATGTAGGCAGCCACACATGCCTCTGGCACCGGCTGCGCCGTTGTCTCAGCATATTGATACTCCTGCAACGTAGCGCCAACTGTCTCAATAAACGGCAGCAAGCTTTCTACTTCATCCGGCAATAACTGAGCACCGAAATTATTATATAGTTTATAGCCATTATACTCCTTAGGATTATGCGACGCAGTAATCATAATACCGGCATCAGCTTCTAAATACCGAACTGCAAATGACAATAACGGCGTTGGCATTAAAATTTCAAAGCAAAATACCTCAATACCTTGCGCCATCAGTATTTGTGCACTCAAACTCGCAAATTCCTTTGACATATAGCGATTATCATAGGCAATAACCACACGGCTTCCAGCCGAGTTAGCTAGTAACCACTTAGCAACACCCAAAGTTAATTTGGATACCGTGAATCGGTTCAACCGATTCGGACCAATACCAATTAACCCGCGGGCACCACCGGTGCCAAAACCGAGCTCGCCGGCAAATGCATCAATCAGTTCAGCCTCACTGTACTGATTGATTTGACTTTTCTCCTCAGTAGTTAGCAGCTCAGCATTTTTCCAAATTTCAATTTCATTGTTCATTCGTCAATCGCCCCTTTACAAAAGGGTCACTGATAATAACCCGGCCGGCTTCAGCATCGCTCAAACCGCAATACACCTGCATGACACCATCAAACAAATGCATGCCGCCTGGGAAAACAACATCAATTAAATCCGGCCGCTTGCTTGCTCCGGCAGGTAAATCAGAACGCTCAAAAATCATTTTTACATTGCTCACTGTCATAGTTGTAAAATCAAATACGAAAGTAAATGGGTAATAATGACGTTCGCCCTGCTCACCAAAACATGCACAATGACCTAACACCGCAATTGAAGTGTCACCAAGAAAGTGAGCATCATTAACGCCACCCCATTCATCGGCAACAAACAAACCATCAATAAGTGGCGCCTGGGCAACCAAATCAGCACTCAACTCATGCCAATCAGTAATTGTCACAAATCCAATTTGACCACGACCACCATACTCGCCTTGCGGCCGGGTAAACACACCAATGCGCGCACCCAAGTCAACAAAGCGAATATCTTTCATTCCATTAGGCCCTACAAACAATGGCTTCAAATCAGCAAGCGACGCCCCGCCATAAACAACCGTCCGCCACCAAAGCGCACCCGGTTGCTGAGGGTGTTCAAAAATCTCAACCCCGCCCAAAATCAATTGGTCGCGAACCACATGCACAAACGGATCCTGTAGCCTAAATTCCGGCGCATCACTCACTAAAGTACAAACCGTGTCATTGACCTCAAAGAAACGAACGGTCGAGTCTTCGCTATCACGGGGCTCAACTCGCCCGGCAAGCAACTGACGGCCACCATCGATAAACGGCTTGCTGATATTATACACATCAAAACCGTCGACACCAATAAATTGCAGTTTATCAGCAGTTATAGAAAAATTATTTTTACGATACTCATCACGTAGTTCCAAGCATGTCTTTATCATAATATCCGTCCTTTATACACCTAGTTCGGCAAACAAGTCATCAAGCTTGATTGTTGCCAGTGCCATATTTTCATCAGCAACACCATAATACACATACAGCATATCATCTTGAAGGTAACCACCACAAGTAAATACTACCCCGCCAAAGAATCCGGCAGTTTCATATTCAAGTTCTGGTTCCAGAATTGGTTTCTCGCTCTTAGCAATAATTTTCAGCGGATCATTTTTATCCAATAAAAATGCCCCTAAGCAATATCGATTGCTGATATCTGCGGCATGGTAAATGAACAACCAGCCCTTTTCAGTTTCGATTGGATGGAAACCACCGCCGATTCGGCCGGTTTCCCAACCGTCTTTCTGCACACTATAGAAAAACTTTTGATTGCCCCAGTGCAACATATCGTTTGACTCTGCCAGCCAGATGTTTGGCGTACCGATGCCTTCCGGTGCCGGACGGTTGAATGCTAAATATTTACCATTCACTTTTCGCGGGAAGAAACAAACATTGCGATTCTCCGGTGCAAATATCAATCCATGTTTTTCATAAGTAACAAAGTCTTTAGTGGTCGCTAACATTGTCGCAACTCCTAAAGGTGATACTGCTGTATAGTTAATATAGTAAATACCATCTAAGTAAGTCAGCCGTGGATCTTCACAACCCCAAGCTTCATATTCAGTAGTAGGTTCAATAAATGGCTTTTCTTCAATATCAAAATGAATACCATCTTTACTACGAGCAACCCGTAAATGTGAAAGTGATGAAAGATATACGACTGCAAGACCATCACGTGCGCTAGGTGCTTCAACAACCCGAGGATCATCAAAGTTATATCCTGCCGCTTTTAATTCTGGAACATTTAGGTCTTTACGCACCATTTGATATACACCATCAACTGGTTCATACACCGGTACCGATAAAACATTGGCATCATCATTAATAAACTTCTCGGCAACGCGAATCAAAAGTACAGTTTCATCACCAACTTGAGCTGCTGCGGAGTTGAAAGCACAGATTACCTCAGTATCAGGGCGACTAGGCTTTACATCATCAATTGTAATAATTGGATTTTCAGGGATTCTGTTCAAAGACATTATAAATCCACCTTTCTAAAACGTTTTCAATCAAATTTTATCATTTATTTTCATTAATTTCAATCTATAAATGATAATTAATAAAAAAATAAGCCATTTTATGAAAAAATGGCTTATCCTGTTTCAATTAATAAAAGTATATCTTGATTTAATCACTATCATTGTGCTGATGGCGGTTTAATCGGCACTATGTAATCAATTGCTACTCGCTTCCCTTGATTGAGTGGCTTACTATAACGCTCATGTGTATACACTTCACACCAATAAAAATGCGCATGATCAATTTCCCTGTCAGTTTTCTCAACAGCTTCAGTAATCAGTAAATAGGCGGATTCAAGAATCTCCCCTAAATTATTACCTTCAATCTGTATTTGCACAGTCAACCCCTTTGGTATCTGCTTCACAAATAATCCTTCCGGTATTTCTGTATCAGGCTTTACAAAATCACCAATAATAATGTTGAAGTGCAACATGTCTTTAAAGTTATACATCAATCCTATACCATCATTAGCAGCAATATCATCGCAACATTTGGAATCAGCTAATGTATTTAATTTTGGAATTGTATCACTCTCAAAAAAATCACGCCATACCTTACCGCCGTCTTGAAATGAGGTTTCCTGATGCAACCCTACCATTAAACGCTCGGGTACTTCTTTATAAATAATCTTCTTTACTTCCGCCATTATTCGCTTACCTCCAATAAATCTCATATCTGAGAAATTAATTGAAAAATACTCATTTAGCTCAGCAGTGCTTTTCTTTGCTTCAGTTGGCGTAATACCATGATGTTCCTTGAACGCCCGGGTAAATGCCGAATGTGACTGAAAGCCATATTTTAAAGCCGCATCCAGTGCAGAAATATCACTATTCCGCAAGTCATATCCAGCTAAGGTCAAACGGCGCTTTCGTACATAATCAGACATACTTACTCCCGATACAAAGATAAATATCCGCTGAAACAATGACGCCGGACTTAAAGTAATTTTTGATATTTCATTGTAATCAATCTCGGATCCATTAATGATACATGTTTCAAGATAAAGAATAACTTCATCAAATGCTTTACTGCTTTTCATATAAATACCTCCCATACATAATATTCTAAAGGATTTATAAAACTTTACTTGACATTAGGTGTACAAATTTCGCACAAATACGAACTCACCCCTACTGATAGCCATATGTTATATGAATTCTAACATAACCAGTAAATAAATCAAAATTATGATGGGAGGCTTTGTAGTTTATTCAGTTTCCTCCAATAACGTCTTTTTTTCAAAACGTTTGAAGAATGGCAAATAAATCAAGACACTTACGATAACTAAAACAAGTTGTAAGATAATCCCGCTTACCCCGGAAACCAACCAGCCGCTTAAAAAGACTGGCGTAATCCAGGGAATAAATACACCGCTGGTCAATTGTACCAAACCAAAGTACATCACCAAATAGCTGATAAGCGCACATATCGGCGTTGCAATCAGCCACGGAATAAATAACAACGGATTCAATACAATCGGTAATCCAAAAATAACTGGTTCATTGATATTAAACAGTCCTGCCGGAAGCACCCCAAAGCCAAATTGTTGCAAACGTTTCGAACGCGAGGTTAATAAAAGTAATACCAGTGGCAAGGTTGATCCTGAACCACCCATCTGTAAAAATACTTCCTTAAACTGTTTAGTAATAATGAATACCGGCTCCATACCTTGCATTCCGAGTTGCAGATTCTCTAGCGATAAACTATACCAAAGCGGATCAGCAATCATGCTAATAACCGTATTGCCATGAATACCAAAGAACCACAACAACTGGCCAAATCCCTCTAGGAGAATGAAAACAACAATATTATTGCCAACGAGATAGAGACTTTGTTGCAAAACCCCGAGCCCAAATGCTGGCGCCCACGCCAGCGTTTGGGCCAAAAATTTATACAAAAGAAAAAACAGCAACAGCAATAATACATAAAGCAGCAAATCAAGAATTGTCCCCCAGACTCCTGGCGGAATAACTGTATTTGGTAATTTTACTTCAAGCTTTTTACGAATCAGTTGTAAACCTTGAAATAGCTTAGTTGCTAATATTGCCAGCAGCACTGCGATAATCAATTGGTTAACCATGTAGTTAGGGTACATGAAAATAAGATACGCACTGCCGCTGATTAGCATTGCCGGTAAAAATTCTAAATCCAGGCTGCGACTATAATAGTAGACAACCCCAAGACAGGCAATAATATTAATGCCGGCGCTGATTAGGATAATGATTTCTTGGTAGAATGGAATAAGTTCGCTGAGCAACGGGGTTAAGATTACCAGTAAGGAATATATAACCAAACCGGGAGTCAGCTTGATAAACATATCTTTGATTGCAATCAGCGCTTTATTGTTTTGAATATATTGACTGATTGGCAAGACTAGATTCTCAATTTTCTGTATGACCATCACCTCATTCAACCTATTGAAAAGCGCTCGCTATCTATGCAAATAATAAAAATTTGCTCACTCACGTATGTCTATATACGCTCCCTCCCAAATTTTCATTATTTCCTACAATATCAATCGCTTTCAAATAGCTTGTGCTACGTTATAACTCTTTCAAGTTAATGAGAATTTTTTGGATGATGACAAAAATCGGAAAAAGATTTTCACGATCGAATGAGTTTTGGCTGCGGTATTCACTAAAGTCAAAACCGATTGCCGCCTGAGCTGTTTGCGCCAAAGTTGAATCAAGTTTAGTAATCGCAAATGATTCTTGGGTTAATTCTTGCATTGCCGTGCTCAAAATATCATTTTCACCTGAGTTGCTGATACAAACTAATAAATCACGATCATGCAATAATTTTTTTAATTCCGCAAATTCATATTCGTCATGAACCGCATAAGCAAAATACCCCAGATTAATGAGCTGCCGCGCAAGATAACTAGATGCAATCCGTGTTGCCTGGGTTGAAAGAATAATAATTCGTTCACTGACGATAATCATGCGCAATATTTGTTGTAATTGCGAAACATCAATTGTCTGAAATAATTCGTCAACCTGGACCGATAACAATTCTTGTTCATCGTGCTGTTCATTAATTTCCATTGCATACTTTAAATGCGAAAATGAGCGATAACCAAGTTTGTTGCAAACCCGGTAAATCGCTGAACGACTGACAAATAGCTCCTTGGCAATCTGCTCTGCTGATTTGTTATTGATATCACTATGCAGCAAGAAACGTGCAATCATCGCTTCGTTTTTATTTAAATCCTTTTTCATTTTGTCAAAGCCCACTTTCTGTCTCGGCAATATCTATGATACGCTCGTAAACGTTCCACTTTTATTAAGCATACCACAAACATCGCCAAGCAGAAATATTATTTATATTATTCGAACCCTGCTTCTACTCAAATTCAGGTTTGAGCTCTTCAAAACCATTGTTCGCAATAACCTCTTTAATCCAATAACCTGACTTTTTAATAGTCCGGTTTCTGGTTTTTAAATCCAATGACACATAGCCATAACGATTTTTATAAGCATTGGTCCATGACCAGTTATCAACAAATGTCCATAAATGGTAGCCTTGGCAATTTGAACCTTCTTGAATCGCTTTATTGAGCCACTGCAAATGCTCCTGAATAAACTCGATGCGGTAATCATCGCAAATCATACCGGTCTCATCTTTAAAACGGTCTTCGTCATGAACGCCCATACCATTTTCCGAAACATACCACTTTATATTGCCATACTCATTTTTGACTCGCATAGCAATATCGTATATCGTTTTAGGATAAATTTCCCAGCCGCGATGCACATTCATGCGGCGATTCGGCATTTCATAATTATCGAAATACCAGTCCGGCATAAAAACATCATTGATGTTCGGCAACCGTGCGGGTGCCTTCACCCGTTGCGGTTGATAATAATTGATCCCAATAAAATCAACTGTATTATTTTTGATAAGCTCCAATTCTTCTGAAGTATATTCAAAATTACAGTTGTGCTTTTCAAGTAACTCGAGATATTGATCGGCATATTCGCCTTTCACACATGGATCCATGAAAATACGATTTGTAAATAAATCGAAAACTTCAGCAGCCAATAAATCACCACTATTTTGCGAACGTGGAATCGGCGGCAGTAAATCAACCACAATCCCGATTTCACCATCAAGGTTCAACTTATGATAAGCCTCAACGCTGCCGGCATGAGCCAACAAAATATTATAGTTAGCTTGCGTGTATGAACGAGTATTGACTTCATTCGGATAAATAAAGTCATACAGGTACGCTCCTTTTGCATGAGCAACCGGTTCATTAAAGGTTATCCAGCGCTTCACCCGGTCACCAAACAATGTAAATGCGGTTGTTGCAAACTTAACAAAAAGTTCAGCGACATGTTTATTCTTGAAGCCACCGTATTCGTGCTCCAAAGCAATTGGCGTATCAAAGTGGAATAAATTCATCACCGGTTCAACACCGGCCGCAATCATTTCATTAATATAATCATTGTAAAAAGCCACTGCTTTTTCGTCAGGTTCTCCGGTTTCCAAATCCTTAATCAATCTTGACCATTGAATTGAAGTTCGGAATGACTTGAGTCCCAACTCCTTCATAATCGCAACATCCTCTTTATAACGATGATAACTATCACAAGTTATTTTTGGACCGACTTGTTGATAAAACCGTTCAGGATCTTTGGCATACCAATACTCCCATAAAGATTCATGGGGTTTATCAGCAGAACCTTCACTTTGCGGACCGCTCGAGGCTGTTCCCCAATCAAAATCAGCACTAAATTCTATTTTAGCCATAATACTAACACCTCCATATTAATGGTAGCATGCCAGCCTCTGGACTTTTGTCAATTAATGCGGACAATTGTCCAAAGTTCATTTTATCTAATTGATTATTTATTTTGGGCACAAAAAAACTACCGGGGAGGTAACCCGGTAGCTCAAAACGTTGCAATTGCAACTGTTTTTTTATATATAAGAGGATATATATGAAAAAGTTTTTTTATTTTTAAGGATTTATATTATTAAAAGTTTTATTTATCAAAATCTTTCTGTTGACTCGTATCAAATCACCTCGTTTGTTTTGGTATGGTTTTAGTATAGCCTACTTATATGTTGTTGAATTGTTCACTATGTGTTGTTTGTGTGTGAAATGGCTTACATGATTGTTATGAAGAAAAAAGAAGCGTGCTTACGACAATCGTAAGCACGCTTCTACTCATATTAGATTCTGCGAATATAGTACATTTTATTGCGGAATACTGTATATTGCAAAGCCATCATTACACCGATAACAATTACCAGCCAAAGCAGCATTAAGACTAGCGCTATTGTAAAATTACGAGCGGCAGTGCCAATAATTATTGCAACAATGAAACCTACAATCATAGCGATAAAAGTAATTACATTAGAAATAACAATATATGCCATATCAATGCCGGTTTGTAATTGGATAGTTTCCTCTTCGGCAATCTCAAATTCAAATACCGGTGATTTAAGTTTATCCATATTTACTTGCAATTCATGTTTACCTGGTAAGAATTGATATGCTTTGGTTTGATTATTTGCAATCTTATCTAAAAATTGGCCATTCGCGTCAATTTTAAAATTTCTCGCCAGTCCGAACCAATTCCACGATCTTTTAATAACTACAGTTGCCATTTGACTACCCCTTTTTATATATTATTCGTTACCATCGTATCATATTTGACCAACTTTTTGTGATAAAATTTGATATACTATTTTATGAGGAGCTGATTATATGCAAAAAAATGTTGACCGTATCGAACATAAATTTTTACAGATTTTCCCCGAAGGATTATCAGGTGATGATTGGAACAATGCCGGCAAACGCCATAATCCCGATAAAATTTTTGAAATATTTCAAACTGAATTAACTAAAGAAGCTCTGGAACTGACTTTGGATTCTGGCGATTACGAGGAAACGATTGATGCCATTACTGCTGCGGTTCGCCGGGTATCGGTAATCAGTGTTTTTGAAAAATTTGCTTTTAAAAATTATATTGCTCATCAGGAAATTCATGGACCCTTTCTGGAAGCACTTTATCAATTTATGTATAACTTTAACGAAGAAAGCTTTGATGGCTTAGTTTCAGTCTTACTACGTTATCGTCATGAGAAGAATACGAATCCGGCAAAATGGCCGGTAGTATCATTCTTCAAAGCCTATGCCGACCCGGATAATTATGTTTTTGTAAAACCCAATACCGTAAAAGGTGAAGCTCGGGTTATGGAATGGGATATTCAATATAAAAGCATGCCTAACTACCAAACATATATGCAAGTAATGGAAATGGTGAAAGCTTTTAGAAAACATTCTACTTTATGCCAAAATGAGAACTTAATGATTACTCAGGCTGTTATGTTCTGTGCTCTTGAATTGTAGGTGCTGTTGATGTTTGCCAAACAAGTTCAATTAATTGAAAATCTATTTTTAGAACAGTATCCTGACGGCTTTGAAGATGAACTCTGGCTTGCTGGGGAGAAAAGCTATAAACCAGAACAAATGATTACTAATATCAATCAACAACTCAGTAAAGAAGAACTTGAGCTTACTCTTGAGTCTGGTGATTATCAGGAAGCGATTGATAACACCCTTCATTTAGTACGACAATCTAAAGTAATCAGTGTCTTTGAAAAACTGGCATTTCAAAATTTTGTTGAACATCAGGAAATTCATGAACAGTTCTTAAACGCACTCTATAATTTCATGTATGACTACAACGAAGAAAATTTTGATAACTTTATCATGACATTATTGAGCTATCGTCATGAAAGAAACAGCAAACCAACTAAATGGACTGTTGTTTCATTCTTTAAAGCCTACCAAGACCCGCAAAATTATATTTTTGTAAAGCCAACAACAATGAAGGGTATCGCTAAAATTCTAGACTGGGATATTCAATATAAAAGCATGCCTAACTACCAAACCTATCAGCATATCCTTGCAATGATTCGCGCCTTTCAAGCTGAATCAAGCCTCTGCCGCAATGCTGATATGCGCGAGACTCAAGGTGTGATTTATACAGCGCTGCGTGGCTTGGCTCTTAACCAAGACTGAGCAAGTACTCCGACACGGAGTTAGTACCTTTGGGTGTGGGGTGCTCTAGCTGTTTTAAAGGACAGATAAAACCCGAACGCACGGTAAAGTGCGCTCGGGTTCTTTTTTTATTTATCAGAGAAATATTCCTCGATAATGGCTGCAATACGCTCACTCGCGTGACCGTCGCCATACGGGTTTGAAGCCGTTGCCATTGACTGATACACAGCAGGATCATCTAATAGTTCAGTAATCAACTGATAGATTGTTGCCTCATCAGTGCCTGCCAGTTTTAAAGTACCGGCAGCAACCCCTTCCGGACGTTCGGTCGTATCACGCATAACCAAGACCGGAACACCAAGTGATGGTGCTTCTTCTTGAATGCCGCCTGAATCAGTCAGAATAATATTAGCGTGATTAAGGAAGTTATGGAAATCAATAACTTCCAATGGATTGATTAATCGGATACGGTCATGATCACCAAGTTCTTCTTGAGCCGCAGCTTGTACCAATGGATTTAAATGCACCGGATAAATTACCTTTACATCATCATGTTCTTCAACAACACGACGAATTGCACGGAACATATGGCGCATTGGTTCACCTAAATTTTCCCGGCGATGAGCGGTCAATAAAATTAAACGACTGCCATCTGCCCACTTCAGCATTTCGTGTTCATAGTCATCGCTGACAGTCGTTTGCAGGGCATCGATCGCGGTATTACCGGTCACATAAATATGGTCAGTATTTTTGCCTTCGCTTACTAAATTTGCTTTTGCCGTTTCAGTAGGCGCAAAATGCAAGGTAGCTATAATGCCGGCAGCCTGACGGTTGAATTCTTCCGGAAATGGTGAATAAATATTATGGGTACGCAATCCCGCTTCAACATGCCCTACCGGTATTTGTTGGTAGAACGCTGCCAACGCCGTAGCAAATGTTGTTGTTGTATCACCATGCACCAACACGATATCAGGATGTTCTTGTTCAAGAACATCCTTCATGCCGCATAAAACATTGCTGGTAACATCATACAAAGTTTGCTGATCTTTCATCACTGAAAGATCGTGATCGGGAACAATCGCAAATACTTCCAAAACTTGATCCAGCATTTGCCGGTGTTGACCAGTTACACAAACAATCGGCTCAATCGCCTCATGTTTCTTTAATTCCAGCACTAATGGTGCCATCTTTATTGCTTCCGGTCTGGTTCCGAACGACAATAGAACTTTAATTTTCTTCATAGTTATTCCTCAACTTTCAAAAAAATAAGAGGCTGAAATTATCACCCTCTCGTTTTATATGTTTTCTCTTTTCGGTATCAAACTTATCGTAATTTTTTTACAATATTTTTGCTTACACTAAAGATTCTAAAACAACTTTACCCATTGTCGGCATAATCATGCTAACTTTGTTGATTTTATAGCTTACACCATCAACAACCATTGTTTCACCTACAGGGACTTTATTAAAAATATCTTTATCTACTGGCAGTTCAGTTCCGTCACCTAAGGTAACTACTCCACCAACTTGATTTTTTAATGGGCGTCCTGCATATCCTGGACCTGCGTCCTTAGGAACTACTATTAACATAAGTGTTGTCATACGTTCATACCTCCTTGTAATAACTTCGTACTCATTATAACATAATAATATCAGCTTTCACAGTGTTTTCACTTTTTCATTTCGGGAAAAATTTTGAACGCTCGTCAAGCTCGACTTGACGAGCGTTCTTAGTTTCACAAATAAAGCAATATTCTGTATATTTTCTACACAAATTACCTAGAATCTACATTGCTTTCTCCATATATAAGGTGTATAATTATCCTTAAATAAGTCGTAAAGGAGGATACTTATTATGAGCTTACTTTTTGTTTGGATAGCAATTATTATCCTTGCAGTTCTCATAGACTTATTGACTAGCAATTTCCTATTTGTTTTCTTTGCCGGCGGCGCTATTGTTGCTTTAATTGCCGAGGCATTAAACTTAGGATGGGCTGTTGAAATCATTGCCTTTATTCTAGTGTCGATTATCTTATTGGTGATCTTTTATCCAATGATTCATAAGAAGACACGTGAACAACGGGCTTTGGCACAAACACCAGAGCAGTCATACATCGGTAAACGGTTTATTTTAAATAAAAACCTGACTGATACATTACAACATAAAATTGATGGTATTTATTGGCAAATCAAAAATGGTGAATCAACAATTATTGCTGCTGGCACTGAGGTTGAGATTACCGCTGTTGAAGGTAACAAATTTATTATCAAAATTTATCACAAAGAAGCTTAGGAGGCTTAATCAATTATGAATGGACTTATAGCATTAATTGTAGTTGTCATCATCTTTGCAATTCTTTTCATTGCCCTCTTCTCGTCAATCAAAATCGTATCGACAAGTAACGTTATGATTTTAGAACGTTTTGGTCAATTTAGAAAAGTACTGCAACCTGGATGGCATTTCATTATTCCTTTTGCAGAACGTGTTGTTCGTCGTATTTCGACCAAACAACAGATTTTGGATATTCCGCCACAAACAGTAATCACTAAAGATAACGTTAATATTTCAGTTGATAATGTTATCTTCTACCGTGTTATTAATGCACAAGATGCTGTTTACAACATTGAGGAATATCAAGCTGGTATTGTTTATTCAACAATTACCAACATGCGTAATATTATTGGTAACTTAGTACTTGATGATGTTTTATCTGGTCGTGACCGGATTAACAGTGAATTGCTTCAAGTTATTGATGAAATTACTGATGCTTACGGAATTAAAATTCTTTCAGTTGAGATTAAAAATATTAACCCGCCAATGGAAATTCAGCAAGCAATGGAAAAACAAATGCGTGCTGAGCGTGATAAACGGGCAGTTATCCTTCAAGCTGAAGGGGACAAACAAAGTCAGATTGCTCGTGCCGAAGGTGAAAAACAAGCAGCTATTCTACAAGCGGAAGCAACTAAACAAGCAAACATCCGTATGGCTGAGGGTATGCGTGAATCGCAAATCCTGGAAGCCGAAGGGAAAGCGTTGGCAATCCGCCAAATCGCTGATGCTGATGCCGCAGCAATTGAACTTGTCAATACTGCGATTCTTACTTCCGGAACAAACGAAGTTGTTATCGCTTTAAAACAAGTTGAAGCTTTAAAAGAAATGGCCTTGAATCCTGCTAACAAGTTAATCTTGCCAAACGAAACTTTATCATCACTGGGCAGCATTGCCGCTATTGGTGATATTCTGAAAAACGGATTGGATAAATAATTTAAAAAACGAAGCCCCCTATAAAGGCTTCGTTTTTTCTTTCTTCTATTTTGCAATAAGCTTAAGCGCTTCATCAATAGTCGCTACAATGTGACCGTCAGTTTCAATATAATTCAGTTCGTTTTCATTGAAATCATCAACCAAATCTCCTAGCGTTTTCACAAAGTAATATTGAATGTGGTGTTCATCCAACCAGGTTAACACATTACCCAGTGTTTCAGCTGCCGAAACATCAACACCGGTCATTGCGCTAGCATCAAAAATAAAGGTTTTGGTATCATCTTTTACCGCCTTTTTAATATGATCGGCAAATTCTTCACTGTTAGCAAAATATAATGCACTGGCGTATCGATAAATAATTACCCCTGGAATTTCTTTTGCTTCCGGATGACGACGTAAGCTATAATATCGATCTTTACCAGTGATTTGACCAAGAACATCGCCGCTTGGAGATAATACTTTAATAATCATCATAATGAATGATAATAAAACCCCGACACCGACACCGAAAAGCACACCAACAATCAAGACACCAACCATTGACAACAGCCAGATAGCTGCTTGATCTTTGGCGTATTTCGCTAAACTCAGGAAATATTTCACATCAATAACTCCTACCAGCGCAGCAAAAATAATTGCTGACAAAACCGGTTGTGGCATGTAATACAGGAAACCGCTTAAGAATAATAAGACAATAGCAATCACTGCCGCCGCTACAATTGATACTAATTGAGTTTTCCCTTTAAATTGTACGTTAGCAGCCGTCCGTGAGACACTGGCACTTACTGAAGAAACTCCGGAAATTGCCGCTGCAAAGTTTGACATCCCAAAAGCAAAGAGCTCGCGATTATCATCAACTTCGTATTTATTTTGCAAAGCAAAACTTTCACTGGTTAATAATGAATCGGCAAAACATGCAATGGTAATAACCAGCCCACCGCCGATTGCACCAACCCAGTTATCAAAATGCAAAAAGTCAGGAATTGCAAATTGTGGGAAACCACTTGGAATTGACCCAACAATAACAATATTATATTGATCCAATTGGAATACCCCGGTAATGATTGTCGCGATAACCAAAACAATCAATGACATCGGAATCTTAGGAAACTTTTTCTTAAAGAATAAGATAACTATTGCAGAAACAATTGCCATTGAAAAGCCTATCCAATTTGATTGTAAAAACTGACCAACAATAATCGCTAAGTTACCAAAGAAATCCGTACCATCAGCATTCAAACCCATCATCTTAGGAATCTGACCAACTAAAATCGATAAACTGATACCTGAGATAAAACCACTCATAACCGGCTTAGACACATAGGAAACAAACTTCCCTACTTTAAGCACGGCAAACAGGATAAAGAATATCCCGGTAAAGAACGCCAGCATCGGCACAAATGCCAACGCTTCCGCTGAACCGGCCGCTATCCCCAAAGCAACTAAAATTGAACCGGTAATCGCGCTGGCAGTCGCATCAATACCAAAAATCATCTGTGGTGAACTGGCAAAGATTGCATACCCTAAAATCGGCAAAAATGAAGCATACAAACCGTAAATCGGTGGCAATCCGGCAACTTGCGCATACCCCATCGCCACCGGAATCGTTAATGCAGCCACGACAATACCAGAAATAATATCATTTTTTAAATAAGCTTTCTTATAATTTTTCAACGATAACAAAACGTAATTAAACATATCCTCACTCCTCTTTCCCAAGCAATGGATTACTTCACATATTATTGTATCACATTATTCACCAGTTTCTGCATTTAATACTGATATTTCAAAACTCCCGTAACTGAATGCCAATTTTCTTGACATTCAGCATATAAGTGTCAACTAATCTAGCTATTAATCAATAAAGTAGGCATTTAAAAACCATGTATTTTGTGCTATTATTAAGGCATTAAGTAAAGGAGCATGCAACATGATTGTACTCTCAACAAGCAAACTGACAAAAGCAATAGGGACCGATGTCATCATTGAAGACATCCAATTGGAACTCCAGGACGGCGAACGCATCGCCTTGGTTGGTGCCAACGGCGCCGGAAAATCAACACTGCTGCGAATATTAGCCGGCTTGGAAAGTTATACCAGCGGTACTATATCACAAGCCAAAAACACCACTTTAGGCTATTTAGCCCAAGAAGAAGGTTTGGTGCTGACCAATACTATCTGGCAGGAAGCCTATAGTGTTTTTGAGCAACTGCGCGTTATTGAAGCACAATTGCACCAGATTGCTTTACAAATGAGTGACGAAGCCGTTTACAGTGATGCTGATAAACTCGACAAAGTTGCTCATCAATATGAACGCCTGCGTGAAGAATTTGAACAAAAAGGCGGTTATCAATATGAAGCTAAAATTCGCTCAATCTTACACGGGTTTGGTTTTTTTGAAGCTGATTACGATAAATTAATTGATACCCTCAGTGGTGGTCAGAAAACACGTTTGGCATTAGCGAAGCTATTGCTTGCTGAACCGGATATTCTGTTGCTTGATGAACCTACCAACCACTTGGATATTGCTACATTGGACTGGCTGGAAAATTATTTACGTGGCTATCGCGGGGCAATCTTGATTGTTTCCCATGACCGCTACTTTCTCGATCGCCTGGCACAATATGTCTATGAAATTGAAAACCATAAAATCAATCGTTTTGTCGGCAACTATACCGCCTATACTATTGAAAAAGAAGCACGCTTTGAGCAGCAAGTCAAAGAATATCAAAAACAACAAACTGATATTAAAAAGCTGGAAGAATTTATTGCTCGCAACTTAGTTCGAGCCTCAACAACTAAACGTGCCCAAAGCCGTCGTAAAAAACTGGAAAAAATGGATCGCCTTGATCGACCGTCAATTTTGAAAACAATGCGCCGCATTGAATTTGATGTTGAAAAGCAAAGCGGAAAAGATGTACTCGGGTTTAACAACATTAAAGTCGGTGTTGATGGCACTACCCTCTTCTCGGTTGATGAATTTCAAGTTCATTGCGGTGATAGTATCGCCTTTATCGGCCGTAACGGGATTGGTAAATCAACCTTCCTTAAAACCATCGTTGGCATTCTGCCGCTGATTAGCGGTGAAATAAAATATGGTGCTAATGTTGAACTTGGTTACTATGACCAGGAACATCAGCAAATGGTTGCCAACAAAACCGTCTTAAACGAACTTTGGGATGCGCATCCGCTTATGGATGAAAAAGATATCCGTGGTACTCTGGGTCTTTTCCTCTTCCATGGTGAAGATTGTTTCAAGAAAGTGAAAAGCTTATCTGGTGGTGAAAAAAGTCGCTTGGCACTAGCAAAACTATTGCTGCAAAAAGCAAACACCTTAATACTTGATGAACCTACCAACCATTTGGACTTAAACAGCAAATCAACCTTGGAGGATGCCTTAATCGACTACGAAGGCACTCAGCTTTTTGTATCCCATGACCGCTACTTCATTAACCGCGTTGCCACCCAAATCGTTGAAATTACCGAAGATGGCTGGCAAATCTATATCGGTGACTATGATTACTATTTGGAGAAACAGGCACAACAGCAAGAAGCTGTTGTGGAAGTTCCTGCTCAAAAAGAAAAAGCGGTTGAAGTTGTCGCTGCCGCGCCAACCCCACCGCCGACAAAAAAGAAAGTATCCATCTACACCCTTACAAAAATAGAAACTGAAATTCATGATACTGAACAAGAAATTGAGGAAGTAAAAGCCGCACAGTTGCTGCCGGAGAATTACCACGATGCCCGCAACAGTGCCGCCTTGCTCGAACAATTAGATGATTTAGAAATCAAGCTTGATAAGCTTATGACTGAGTGGAGCGAATTACAGGAATAAAAAAAGCAACCTTTCAAGGTTGCTTTTTTTATTTTGAAACATGTCCTGAACCAAATTGGTCCATGATTGCTTTCACCTCAGCTTTATGCTCTTCTTTAAGCAGTGCCAAGATTTTTGGCGAAATTGCTTCTAGAAACTCTGCGCTGAAGGTACCGTCATTTTGAGCGGCAAAACAGTCTTCCAACAAAATTTTTGCTTTTTCCTCATTGCCCGGTGCTACAAAGCCCATAATAAAATTAAAGAATTGTTCTTGTCCTGGATTCATTTCGAAATCCCTCCTTTTATACCCCTAGATAGTACCACTTTTTATGCAATGATTCAAGAAAAAAATGCGATTTGCGGGTTGCCGCAAATCGCATCATTATTTATTCACCCATTAACTCATTAATAAGTTCATCAACATGATAAAGTTTATCAACGCGGTAACCATTGGCACCGGTAAAGAACAGGCCGGTTTCGTACTTGCCGGCTTGGGCATCAGCCAAACTATCGGCGATACAGAAACCAACTTGGCGGGCTCCCTTAGCTTTATCACATGGTTGTACACAGTTACTGATGCATTGAATCTTTGGATTCGGCTGTAAATCAGTTGTCAGTGGTGTACGTACTGCCCGACCAGGATAGCCTACTGGTGATTTGACATAAATAATGTCATCGTTGGTGGCATTCAACAATACATCTTTAAAGCCTTGGCTAGCATCACTTTCATAAGTTGCTGCAAATCGGGTTCCTAATTGAACCGCATCAGCACCAAGTGCCATCAATCGTTTTATATCATCATTGTCCCAAACACCGCCGGCAACAATAATCGGGAAATCGCCCCATTTATCACGCTCTTCAACAATTGGCGGTAAAATTGCTTCCAGTTGATGTTCTGGTAATTCCAACTCTTCCATTTTTGCACCTTGATGACCACCGCTCAATGGACCCTCAACGATAACCGCACCAGGCAGGCGCCCGGCACGTTGCCAGCGACTACAGATAATTTTGAGGGCGCGGTCGCTGGAAACGATTGGCACAATCTCTACTTGCGGATGGTCGGCAACAAGGGTTGCCAGGTTTAACGGCAATCCGGCGCCGGTCACAATGATGTTGGCACCGGCAGCGATAGCATCGCCGACAACGCGGTCGTAATCATTGATAGCGCGCAAGATATTGCAAGCAAGCGGTTTATCACCGCAAATTTTACGGGCATTTTTAAATATCTCTTTCAATGCCTCAGCATTGTATAAGTTCTCAGTATCAAAGGGACGTCCCTTTACTAACTTCTTTGCAAAACGGCCTTCTTGATAATAGCCGGTTCCTACTGAGCTAATGGTGCCTAAACCGCCATTAGCCGAAACATTTCCTGCTAAACTATCCCAACTGATGCCAAGACCCATTCCGCCTTGTACAATTGGCTTCTCAATTTCATACTGTCCGATGCGAATTCCCTTCATCGAAAAACACTCCTATTCAAATTTAAATTAACGCGAATAGAAATGATGCGGCGGCCCGCGAACGATGTCGCCTTCCTTAGCATAGCGATCCTTTTTAGTGAGTTCCCAAACAATGAAAAGTACTTGATCGATATTGACGAAAACCACAAGCGTATCATCGTCGCCGCGAGGACGAACGCTAATACGCGAAAGCAGTTTTTGCAATGTCTGACTATTTAAAAAACGCCGCTTGGATTCATTGAGTTTTCCGCTGACAATTGTTGTCTGCTGAATAAAGAAAAGCTGTAAATGGACAAACTGCGCCAAAACATATTCATACTTCCCGATAATTGCTTTGTTTTCCAAAACCGCTTTTTTCTGTTTACCATAAAATGAGCACAGCTTTTTAATAAGCTCATACGATTGTATTGAATTAAACACCTGCTGCACCTCACTCCGATAGAATTATTTTTATTATACACTAATTACTTTGAAATGCAAACCTTTTGTTAATAAAAAAATATTCCGGTGTCTCTTCGGATTGGAGACACCGGAATAGCTTATTTTCTTCTCATATATAAAAGTCCGGCTGCGGCAGTAATAATCAGTAGTCCAACTAATACTGGCGCGGCAAATTCTTGGCCGGTAACCGGTAAGTCAGGATTGTTGTTATTACTTGTAGTATCGTTATTATTGTCAGTTGGTGGATTTATTGGTGTATTATCGGTAACAATAACGACCACTTGTACTGGATCAGCTTGTACGCCCAAAGTATTTTGCGCATTTAGGGTAACTATATAGCGACCAGGAACATTCAGGTTCACTGCAGTTGCAAAATCCGAGGTTATTGGTGAACCATCATTAGTTGTTGCATGGACATCACTGAGAAACTCGGCTTCGCTCTTAGCAGCATCAACTGAATAAGTGATTTCCGGATCGGCAGTAATTGCTAAACTGTGGTCAACATTAAAGATTTGCAGATAGGTACCACCGGTTAATGAATAGAAGCTGAATCCCGGAGGTTCGGCATATTGACCAGCTGACCAAGTATAGCGGGCATTGTATTCAAAGGTATCAATGCCATCAAATTCCTCACGAGTCACGCCGGTTACAGTAATACCGCTGCTATCTATTGATAAGCGACTTGATGGCAGTTGCACACCATTGAAATCAAAATAAGTGTTGCTGGCTGAATTTGAAGTTGTAAATGGTGATTGCTCGCCATCAAAATTTGTCAGCCGATCAGGCATCATTGAGAACGGAAAGAAAATAGTCCCTGCTGCTTCATCATATTGCAGTTCGGTTGCTGTAAGTTCTACCGGCGCATTATAGCGCCCAGTATTTTGACCGTAAGCAGCCAAACTAATTAATTTAGGAAACTGATTAATCACCGTAAAATCACTAATACCACAAGTTTGACAACGCAATGTGTCTAAATTAGGCAGTTCTGCCAATGCTGCAATACTGGTGATTTTCATATTACTTTCAAATGATGCGTACCGTAGATTCGGTAATTGATTAAATTTAGTAAATTCATCACTTGAAATTGGTGTATATAAACTTAAGCTAGTTAGACTTGTCATCCCATTCATATCTGGTAAAGTTTCCAAATTATTTCCGCTTAGCGTTAAAGTATTCAGTTTCGGCAGTAAAGTAATCGGTGTGATATCACTTGCCGTCAAACCACCTGTAATATAAATACTTTCTAAGTTAATTGCATATTCAATGCCGGTAAAGTCGGCAATCGTTAAATTGTTTGATGCTATTACCTGCAAATACTTAATTGTTTCCATTTGCGTATCAGTAATATCAGCATCATCTGCTTGCCCCACTGCCCGGTTTAAAGCTGCTTTTAATCCTGCATCGGGAATAATTACTACGGTATCAGTTCCTGCTGCTACCGGATTTTGGATAGCTACAAAGCCACCAACAAATAAAACGATTGCTAAAAGCATCGCTGTTAATTTTTTACTCATTTTGTACCCCCACAATACTCAATTTTTCAAAATTTATTTCGAACGTACTATATTTTACCACAATCAAGTACCTTTTATCAAGAAAAACCTGTACGCACCGAGGTGCGCACAGGTTTCAACTTTCCCTAAATAGATAAATCAGTATAAATATGACGTTTGCCGGTAATAAGTACCGCAAGGCCGCAAACAATTGCGTAAAACAACAGCCCCTGCCAGCCAAATAGTTCAAAACCAAGCACGATGCCTGTCAATGGCGCCCGGGCAGCTCCGGAAAATAAACCGACGTAGCCAATTGATGCACCGAGCAATGGCGATAAACCAAAGAAAACCGCTATTGCTGATCCCAGTGACGCTCCCATTGCAAAAAGCGGCGTCACCTCGCCACCGTAAAAACCGCCGCCAATTGAAAGTCCGGTAGTAACAATCTTGGCAATGCCATCAAACAAAGAGGTCTGCCCAATAAAGGCATCACTGATTAAATCCAGACCGAGCCCTTGGTAGCGCACAGTTTGTAACAACAACGCAACCAACGCTACTACACTGCCGGCAACAGCAATGCGGATATATGGATTTTGGAACAGTTGCTTGTAACCACGCTTGCAGGCACGTACTAGTAGGATAAATAGTCGGGCACCAACTCCAACGGCTACGCCAATAAGCATGATTTTAAAGATAGTTGCCAAAGAAAAGTCATCAGCAATTAACGGTTGGAAATGTGCATGAGTAATACCCAGTAATTGAGTAACCCATACACCAAGAAATGCGGCAATCACGCTATACACCGCTGACTGCCACTTATATTCGCGCCAGCCGATAAACTCAAAGCCAAAGACAATACCGGTTAATGGTGTGCCAAATATAATTGAAAAACCGGCACTCACACCGCTTAATAGCAAAATCCGGCGCGACTCCTCATCGAGCCCGAGTTTCCCGGCAATTCCGGAAAACAATGAACCGCCAACTTGTAAGCCAATCCCTTCGCGCCCAACTGAGGCACCGAAAAAATGGCTGACAATTGTTGCCAGCGGCGCTAGCACTGACATGCGCATCGGCACTTGATCATGCGCCCGGTAACTGCTGAGCAACAACAAGTTACCAAGGCCGGCGTTACGACCGAACTGGTTGTAAAGTGCCAGCAGAGCGACGCCGGCGAGCGGTAAGCCGAGCAGCAATAAGGGATAGGTGAAAAAGATATTTTCGGCAATTGTCAGCAGTGACAAAAAGGCACTTAAAATAAGTGCCGTAATGCCGGTTGCAATAAGTGTAGTTGCGAGTCGCTTGCCAACTTTTATCATATCCTAACCTACCTTTTGCTATTCGAAATCATCGTCCAGGAAGTCATCAATAGTAAATACTTTCGGGTCCTCCTCTTCAGCCTGTTCTGGTTCTGGTTCCGGTTGTTTTGTTACTGATGAAGCTTTGGGTGAAATCGGTGCCGGTTCGGTCACCGGTTTCGCCTCGGGGTTTGGTTCCTTGGTCAATGACTGCTGCAATGACTCTAAGATGCTGTCAACATCATCAAGCAATGCTTTTGTCGGTTTTGGTTTATCAGTGTTTTTTTCAATGATCCGGGTGGCTGCTTCAAGATAGACCGCATCAATGTCGCCATCGTGGATGCTCATGCCACCGGTTTCAAGTCCTTGTTTTTTCACTTCGCGGCAAGCAAAGGTTGCCACTTGTTCTTCTTGGTTAAAGAGCACCATATTACTTTCATTGTCATAAATAAATGCCGAGATAATTTCATATGGGTTTTGTTTTACCCGGTTCAGACACATATAGCCTTTTTTATACCGTCCGGTGTATTCCAGTTCGTCAACTGCCAAACGTTTAGCGGTTGCCCGCCCGGTGACTAAAATAAATTGGTCACCGCTGTTGGTTGCAACTGCCGTCGCTACTTGGTCATCAGCACCAAGTTTCATAGCTTTTACACCGGCAGCTTTTACTTTTACAACCGGTACTTCAGCTTGGCTAAAGACAATCATGTAGCCGGCTTTTGACATTAAGACAAATTGTGATTGTTCAGTACCCATTAATACCGTGGTTACTTCATCATCGCCTTTTAGGGTCATGGCAGCAGTTGCCCGTGAATAGCGTTGTAAAGCAAAATCACTGAGCAAGCTTGATTTTATCATTCCGTTTTTAGATACGGTGGTGACAATTTGCTGGTCACTTAATTCATCAGCTGCAAAGACGGCAATAATTTTTTCATTCGTGTTATATTGAATCAAGTTATTAATGTGCTGACCGATATCTTTCCAACGGATTTCCGGCAAAATATGCACCGGAATATAGAGATAGTTCCCGCCGCTGGTAAATGCCAGTAACACTTGTTGGTTCTCCATTTGGAATTGACCAATCAAGTGATCGCCGGCTTTTAAGCCATAATCTTCTTGATTGCTGGCTGCAAATGAACGCTGAGTAGTAAACTTAACATAGCCTTCACGTGTCATTGTAACGATACCCTCGCGTTTACTAATCAATGCCTCTGTAGAAAGTTTAATCTCTGTAACCTCATGCTCAATACGTGATAAACGCGGTGCCGGAAACGAATCTTTGGTTTCCTTTAACTCACGAACCACTTCTTTACGCAATTCTGCCTCATCTTCCAATAAAGATTTTAAGAAAAGAATTTTTTCATCTAATTCTTTATGTTCAGCTTCCAAAGAAACAATATCAGTATTAGTTAAACGATATAATTGCAACTGTACAATTGCTTCCGCTTGGCGATTGGTAAACTCGTATTTAGCAATCAAGTTTTCAATCGCATCTTTGCGGTCTTTTGAAGCACGGATAGTTGCAATAACTTCATCTAAAATAGAAATTGCCTTAATTAAACCTTCAACAATGTGCTGGCGGTCTTTAGCAATCCGTAAATCATAGTTTGAGCGGCGAGTCACCACATCAATTTGATGATTAATATAGGCATCAAGCAAAGGAATCAGACCCATTGTCTCAGGGCGACCATGAGCAATGGCTACCATATTGTAGTTGTATGCTTTTTGTAAGTCGGTATTTTTATAAAGATAATTCAGGATTAATTCGTGATCGGCATCCTTCTTTAAATCAAGGGCAATTCGCAGTCCTTGGCGGTCTGATTCATCACGAACTTCAATAAAACCATCTAACGTTTTAGCGGCGCAGATTTCATCAATACGACGCACTAAATTGGCCTTATTTACTTCATAAGGAATTTCGGTAACAATAATTTGTTTTTTGGTTCCGGGAATGACTTCCAGTTTTGAACGGATAATCACGCGGCCGCGGCCGGTACGAAATGCTTGCTCAATACCTTCTATACCTTGAACAATAGCACCAGTCGGAAAGTCCGGACCTTGTACAAATTCCATCAGTTTTTCAAGTTTTGCTGATGGATGTTTTAAACGATAAATCGTCGCATCAATAATCTCATGCAAGTTATGCGGCGGAATATCAGTCGCATACCCCGCTGAAATTCCGGTTGAACCATTGACAAGCAAATTGGGATATCGTGCCGGCAATACCGTCGGTTCATTGATTGAATCATCAAAGTTAGGCACAAAATCAACGGTTTGCTTCTCAATATCACGTAAGAGTTCCCCGGAAATCTTCGATAAACGCGCTTCGGTATACCGCATCGCTGCCGCGCCATCGCCATCAACCGAACCGTTATTCCCGTGCATCTCAACTAAGAGCTGACGCATCTTCCAATCCTGACTTAAACGCACCATCGCTTCATATACTGAAGAATCCCCATGCGGGTGATAGTTCCCGATGACATTCCCAACCGTCTTCGCCGACTTACGAAATGCCTTTTCACTGGTGTTCCCTTCTTTATACATGGCATACAAAATACGCCGTTGCACCGGCTTCAAACCATCTCGTGCATCCGGTAACGCCCGATCCTGGATTATATATTTTGAGTAGCGCCCAAAACGCTCACCCATAATCGATTCAAGCGTCTCGCGCAATATTTTAGTTTCTGTACTCATCTTTATTAACCACCTATTTTAAGTTAGTTTACTTGCTCTTCAATAATAGTTGTCCCGCTGGCTTGGGCAATTAGCTGACACATAAGCTGAACATCATTAAATTCATCCCAAGGTACATCATAATCAAAAGTCTGGCTACTGCTTATATCGGTAATTCTTAACACCAACATCCGTAACATCCTACCACTTCTATGATATTGAACATATTGTTGCTTCCAAACTGGCTGCACACGATACTGTTCAAAATTGTAGTGCTTATTCTCTTTATCACCAATAATTAATTCTGTATCCGATACTGAGAAATAATTTAACTTGCTGCGATTAAATAGCCATAACAGCACAAATCCTGAAACTATCCAGAAAATAGCTATTAAGCCAATCAAAAGTATCCAACTGTTTTCCTTAAACACTAGTGACCATAGCGCAAAACCAATAATACCACCGGGCAGAATACCATAATTAGCAACTAGCCTTACTGTATTCCAAATTGAAGTGTTACGTTTAAAAGTTTGCATAGAAAATCCTCCATTATATATAAATCCCCACTGCAAATTTTTGGTAATGAGCGGCGCCTTAGGTGCCGTTCATTACCCGGCTTTCTCCATAAAAATTAATTAATCTCAAAGTTATCATCAATAGTAAAATCAACATTGTTTTCGATCCAGTCGCGACGCGGTTCAACCTTGTCGCCCATCAAGATACTAACATTTTTATCAGCATCAGTGGCATCATCAATACCTACTTGGATAAGCACTCGCGTTTCTGGATTCATGGTTGTATCCCAAAGCTGATCAGCATTCATCTCACCAAGACCTTTATAGCGCTGAATCGTATAACCGCGACCGATTTTTTCAATCGCACCACTTAAATCTTCATCAGTCCATGCATATTCAATAACTTCCTTTTTACCAATACCTTTGCTTACCTTATATAAAGGCGGTAAAGCCAAATATACTTTTTCAGCCTCTACTAGTTCTCGCATATAGCGGAAGAAAAAGGTCAGCAATAATGTTTGAATATGGGCACCATCAGTATCGGCATCGGTCATAATGATAATCTTGTCGTAATTACAATTAGCAAGATTAAAGTCCGCACCAAGTCCGGCACCAATAGTATGGATAATTGTATTAATTTCTTCATTCTTCATCGCATCAGCAAGCTTTGCCCGCTCGGTGTTAACCACCTTCCCGCGCAACGGCAGAATTGCCTGAAACTTCCGGTCGCGCCCTTGTTTGGCACTCCCGCCGGCTGAATCCCCTTCGACCAAGAACAACTCATTCTTGGTTTTATCTTTCGATTGCGCCGGTGTCAGCTTCCCGGAAAGCAGCGCATCCTTCTTCCCTTTTTGCTTCCCTAAACGAATGTCCTCGCGCGCTTTACGCGCTGCCTCACGGGCCATTTGCGCTTTCTGTGCCTTCTTAACAATCGAAGTTGCCAACTCCTTATTCTCTTCAAGCACAAACATCAACTTCTCATTGATAACCGCATCAACGGCACCACGTGCCTGCGGCGTACCAAGCTTCGACTTAGTTTGACTCTCAAATTGCAATAATTCCTCAGGAATCCGAACCGATACAATACCAATAATCCCCTCGCGGACATCGGCACCTTCTAAGTTTTTATCCTTCTCTTTAATCAAAGCATACTTGCGGGCGTAATCATTCACTACTTTAGTAATCGCACTCTTCGCTCCGGTTTCATGCGTTCCGCCATCACGAGTCCGCACGTTGTTAACAAACGATAAAAAGGTTTCGTTATAGCCGTCGCTGAAGGCACAGGCGAAATCAACTTCAATTGTTGATGATTCCCCGGTCATCGTATAAATTGAGCCAATAATACCTTTATCTTGTTTTAAGAAGTCAACAAAAGACTCCAATCCATTTTCATATTGGAAAATTTCTTCCTTATCCTGACGCTCATCAATAATGATCATTTTCAATCCTGAGATTAAAAATGCCGACTCCCGCAAACGTTCTGCAATCAGCTGAAAGTTAAAATCAGTGGTTGAGAACATTGACGCATCCGGTTTAAAACGGGTGATTGTTCCGGTATCGCTTTTCGCACACTTACCACGTGTTTCAAGCGGTACTGCAGTATGTCCGCCATTTTCAAATCGGATATATGAAATGACACCATCACGGCGAATTTCTACTTCCATATATTCAGATAAAGCATTAACAACTGATGAACCAACACCATGCAAACCACCACTGGTTTTATAGCCGCCTTGACCGAACTTACCACCGGCGTGCAACACGGTAAAAATAACCTCCGGTGTTGACTTCCCGGTTTCGTGCATTCCGGTCGGCACACCGCGCCCATGGTCAATAACGGTAATACTATTATCCTTATGAATAATTACTTTTATCTCCGTACCAAAACCTGCTAATGCCTCATCAATAGAGTTATCAACAATTTCATACACCAGGTGATGCAATCCGCGACTGTCAGTTGAACCAATATACATCCCCGGCCGTTTACGGACCGCTTCAAGACCTTCTAACACCTGAATACTAGAAGCATCATAGTTTTCCACTTTTGCCATTACTTAAACCCTCTCTAAAAACACACGCAAAAGCGTGCTGTATACTTTCATTATTATATCATATTTCTGCCGGGCTTGTCAGCCAAATATTCGACAGCAGAAGATTGACAAAAGCGCAGTGAGTCCGGCTAAATCACTGCGCTTTTGTTTTCTTTTTTCACTCAGATGCTATATAATAGAAGTAGAATGATTGATGATTCGAAAGGAGTCTAAAAACTATGATTCACGTACCTACACTAGTACAAAATCAACGCGATTTTTTTAACACCCACATTACTAAAAACCTCAATTACCGACTTGATGCTTTAGAGAACTTGCATTCGAGCATCCAAGCGCATGAGGAAGAAATACTATTAGCGCTTGAGCAGGACCTCGGTAAGGGTCGGGTTGAGGCATATACTACTGAGGTTGGGTTTGTGCTGAACTCAATTTCTTATGCCATTAAACATCTTGAAACTTGGGCGAAGCCAGAACGCGTGCGGACGCCAATTTATCAAATGGGCAGCACAGCAACGGTATATTATGAGCCTTATGGCACGACATTGATAATCGGTGCTTACAATTATCCATTTCAGTTGATAATGGAACCGTTGCTGGGAGCAATGGCTGCCGGTAACACTGCTATTATCAAGCCTTCGGAACTCACTCCGGCAACAGCACAAATTATTGAAACTATTATTAACGAAACTTTTGTGTCTTCATATATTAGTGTTATTCAGGGCGATGCTGCTGTTGTTCACGGTTTACTCAAACAAAACTTTGATTTCTTCTTCTTTACCGGCAGCAAGCGCGTTGGTCAACTTGTGGCTCATGCCGCAATTGAACAAATGGCACCATATGTTTTAGAGCTTGGCGGAAAATCACCGGTTATTGTCTGCCGCGATGCTGATATTCAAAAAGCTGCCAAACGGATTGCCTGGGGTAAATTCCTTGCCGCCGGTCAAACTTGTATTGCGCCTGATTACATTTATGTAGATGAGACAATAAAAACCCAATTTGTAAAAGCGCTCTATGCGGCAATTCAAAAAATGTATACGATTGATCCAATTGATAATCCCGACTATGCGCGGATTATCAATGACAAACATTTCACCCGCATCATGAATCTAGTTGATCCTGACAAAGTTATCCTTGGTGGTTACTACGATCGGGAAAAACGTTATATCGGACCAACGATTATGGACCATATTACTTGGGATGATCCGGTTATGCAGGAAGAAATTTTTGGACCATTATTACCAATCCTAACTTTCCGCGAACCAAGCGAAGTCATCCGCGTGCTTCAAGATAAAGATGCGCCGCTGGCAACATATGTGTTTACTGAAAGTGAAGCTGTTGCTGATCGCTTCATGCATGGTTTACAATTTGGCGGTGGTTGTGTCAATGATGTGTTAGCACAAGTCAGCAACGCCCAATTGCCATTCGGCGGTATAAAAGCTTCTGGTAGCGGCCGTTATCATGGCTTCTATAGCTTTGAAACTTTCTCACATCAAAAATCAATTGTTGATGCCAGCAAAAAAATTGAGTTCGATATCCAGTATCCACCATATCGCAACAAACTTGGGTTTATCCGCAAAATATTGAAATAGAGGTGGCAATAATATGATTACTATGCAATATAAAATCAAATTACCAAATGATTATGATATGGATATCATCCGCAAACGGGTGCAACTCAACGGTATGAAAACCGATGGGTTTCAGGACTTGATTTTCAAAGCTTATCTCATATCTGAAAACGAACATAATAAACAATATGCTCCGCTTTATCTTTGGGAAAACCAAGAAGGGATGAATAAGTTTATCTTCGATGGCTATTTTGATAATATCCTTAATTCATTTTACTGGACTACTATTAATATTGCCGTTCCAATTACAGTTGATATTACTAATAACTTAGCAAATGCCAAATATGTTTTAGAAGTTGAACATCCTATCGTCCCAACTACATCAATGAAAAAACCAAATTTTACTTATCCGAACGAAAATTGTTTTGGAAAAATACTTACATATAATCCCGATAAGTGGCAGTATAGCGAGTTCTACTTCTATCAGGAACTTCCGCCACAAACAATACAAGGTAGTGTGTATGAAATCTTACATATCTCTGAATAGTAAAAACGCAACTCCTGAGGAGTTGCGTTTTTTATTTTCTTATTCAGTTTTATAATAAGCCTAACTTGGCACTGCATGCCGGCCATTGGCCCCATCCAGAATTTTGTTGCAACCAAGTCGCTGCTTTTATTTGATCTTCTTTAGATGCTAAGTGCGGGTATGCGTCATAAACGCCAACTCGCGGTGCCACTGATTGCCATGTTGCTAAAGAGAATTGAACTCCGCCGTAGTAACCATTACCAGTATTTGTCGCCCAGTTGCCGCCTGATTCACAAGCTGCAAGCGCATCCCAAACTGCAGTATCACCAACATCAACATTTACAACCGTAGCTGTAGCTGCCAATTTTGCGGTTTCCTGTGTCTCTACACTACTGTAAGCCTGGGTTGGCATCGGTTGCTCGACAAAAGCAACTTCTTCAGTCTTTGGTTCGGTAGCTGCTTTTACCTCAGCTGCCATTACCGGAGTGTCATCTTTAACATATCCTTCTGTATATGCGAATACTTGAAGTTGTCGGTTGTTAAAAATGAAAACACTGATTAGAATCGCTGCGAATATTCCTATTCTCAGTCCATTCAACACGTTCTTCTTTAGATTTATTTTCATAAATTTTAAGACCTACCTTTTCAATGTCTGAAGCTATTATACTACTTTCTAAATAAAAATGCAAAACTTGGCTGAAAAGCAAACCCCGGCCGCGAAAGCAAGACCAGTTAAATGGGGGTCTGATCCTGCTTTCGCGGCCGGGGTTTTGGTGAACAATCGGCGCTTTATGCGCCGGTTGTTCGCTTATGCTCTTTTACGCTTAGCAAGAATACCAACTGATACTACTAAAAGTCCTGCACCAATTACGAAATAGAGATCGTTTGATTGTCCGGTTACCGGCAATTCTGGTGTTGGGGTTTTAGTATTAACTACGTGAACAAGAATTTCTTCTTGGCAGTTGAATGGAACTTCAAATACGTGTGTATCATTTTCATATTGATAGTCCGCCGGAGCACTTAATTGAACAAATTGATATTTTCCTGGCAATAATGCTGTTGCAAGGTGTTCGCCGTTGACATCAGTGATGATTCCGTCTTTAACCGTTACAATTTGGGCATTACCCGGAGTTGCTAAAGGTTGAATTAATCCAGTTTGATTGTCTAATACTTGTTCAAGTCTGAATGTTCCGCCTTCAAGCAATGATGGCGCTGCAGTGTTGTCATCAGTTAAGAGTAAGCGTACATCACCTAAAATCAGGCTATTAGTTACTTTAACAGTTACTTTACCACCATTAACAGTGATTAATACCGGATATTCTGCTTCATTAAGTTCATATCCTTCCGGTGCTTTAGTTTCAACAACTTTATAGCTGCCTGGTGCATAATTATTTGTTGATGTTACTAATCCATTTGCATCAGTAATAAGTCCATCTTCTAATGTGTTACCATCTAAGTCAGTAATTTTAAATTCGGCATCTGCCAATGGATTATCATCTTCATCTACTTTTAAAATTTCAATTGGATATGGTGTTGCCGTATTGGTTACACGCACTACTACTGTACCACCATTTACAGTAACGGTTACAGTATGTTCAGTAGTATTTAACTCATATCCTGCCGGTGCTGCTGTTTCAACAACTTTGTAGCTGCCTGGTGCATAGGTATTGGCAGAAGTCACTTTTCCATCTGCTCCGCTAATAAGGCTGCTTTCCAGTTCTGTCCCATCATTAGCCAAGATTTTGAATTCGGCATCTGCAAGCGGATTACCGCTCTCATCTACTTTAGTAATCTCAATTGCATATGGTGTCGCTGTGTTAGTAACATTTACACTTGCTTTGCCGCCATTAACAACAACTGAAATTGCATGTTCTGCTGTATTTAAATCATAACCAGCCGGCGCCTTGGTTTCGACAACTTTATAGTCACCCGGCACATATGTTTTTGTTGATGATACTTTACCATCTGCTTTAGTCACTAATCCAGTTTCTAATTCAGTACCATCGTTAGCTAAGATTTTGAATTCTGCCCCTGCAAGTGGTTTGCCGCTTTCGTCTGTTTTAACAATTTCAATCGTGTATGGTGTTGGCGTATTAGTGATGCTTACACTTGCGGTGCCACCGTTTACAGCTACATTTACTGCATGTTCAGCAGTATTTAGGACATACCCAGCTGGCGCTTTTGTTTCAACAACTTTATAGCTGCCTGGTGCATATTTATTGGCAGAAGTCACTTTTCCATCTGCTCCACTGATAAGTCCGCTTTCCAATTCTGTCCCGTCATTGGCTAGGATTTTGAATTCTGCCCCCGCTAATGGACTGCCGCTTTCATCTACTTTAACAATTTCAATTGCATATGGCGTCGGTGTATTAGTTACCGTTACACTTGCCGTGCCACCATTTACGGTTACGCTTACTGCATGTTCAGCAGTATTTAAGTCGTAGCCTGCCGGTGCTACAGTTTCAATAACTTTGTAGCTACCCGGTGCATATGTGTTAGCTGAAGTCACTTTTCCGTTCGCCGCGGTAACTAATCCGGTTTCCAGTTCAGTACCATCACTAGCTAAGATTTTAAATTCCGCTCCCGCTAATGGACTGCCGCTTAAATCCGTTTTAGTGATTTCAATTGCATATGGCGTTGGGGTATTGGTGACAGTTACACTTGCCGTACCACCATTGACAGTTATATTTACTGCATGTTCAGCAGTATTTAAGTCATAGCCTGCCGGTGCTTTTGTTTCAACAACTTTGTAGTTACCTGGTGCATATGTTTTTGTTGAAGTTACTTTGCCATTAGCCTTAGTAACTAAACCAGTTTCTAATTCTGTGCCATCATTAGCTAAGATTTTAAATTCCGCTCCCGCTAATGGATTGTTACTAAGATCGGTTTTAGTAATTTCAATTGCGTATGGTGTTGCTGTATTCACTACAGCAACCACTTTTTCCTCAGTCGTCTTACCAACAACTTCTACTTTATAAACATCATTAGATACTTCATATCCTGCGGGTGCGGTTTTTTCTTTAAGTCCGTATTTACCTGGTGCCAAATCTTCTAAACGAATTTGACCATTTGCATCAGTCGTAAATACAGTTTTGCCGTCAACGGTAAGTGCAGAACCAGTAATATTACCAGCTGCATCTAATAAGTAGATTTCAAAGGTTGCTCCTGCTAATTTGATAGCATTATCAACTGAAGACGTTTTATTAAGAACAATCGGTGAAGTCTGCATTTTATTTACATAGACATAAACATTTTTTGTCGGTGCCGTTTCAATTTCCATAACTGAAATTGATTCGCCGGCATTCGTTAAGCTATCTGGCGCCTCATAACCATTTGGTACCGATGTTTCTTTAATAATATATTGTCCGGTTAAAACGTCATTCCAAACAATCGCTCCATTTGTGTCGGTCGTACCAACTAACGCTTGGTTAGTGTTGGCATCCAGCGCCGGAGTTCCATCGCTATTAAACAGACTAAATTCAGCTCCCGAAACCGGATTACCATACTGATCAACTTTTGATACTTTCATGACCGTATTGTAACCTTCACCTTCACTACCACCGCTATCAGGATCAAATGTTGCAGTTTGTTCAATGTCTATTACTGCATCTGCTTGGAATCCATCTTGCAAATCTCCAGTATAGGTGCTTGTGCTATTTAATGGTACCCCATTTATTGTTTGCAAGCTTGAAGATAAGGTAATCTGAGTTTTTTCTTTAGAAGTAACAGTAGTATCAACCTGTACATTAATCCGCTGATTAGTGAGCGTCGCATAATCACCAATTAATTTTATTTCGGCTTCTTTATTTGTGAAAGTTACTGTATAGTCAACGCCTTCAATAAGAACACGAGCTGGTCTGCCTCTGTAATCAAGCTCATTTAGAGTAACTTTGCTAATTTTGGTATTGTTAGCAGTATCGCTTAAATCCATTTTAACTTTAGCATCTTGTAAAGGATAGTTGTTCAAACTATTAATAGTATATAAAAAATTGCGAACATTTTGCGGACTCGCTGGAGTTATTACCTTGTCCACAGTCAATGGTTTAGTGAATCCAGGATTATTGTTTGTTACAGTTGATGCTCCATGTGTAAAGTTTCCATTTCTGTAGTTTACAACTTCTTTACCTTCATCATCAATATAATTTATTCTAGGAAGGGCTGCATAAGTAACATAGTCTGCCGAATAATTACCCAATACAACATAATTAACTTTAGCCGGTAATTCAACAATGATAGATTTACCACCAAATTCAGTATTAAAGTTTTCAAAAGTAAGTACATTTGGATAGGCCGTCCAAGTAATCATTTGTGGACTTGTAGAGTTTATCACTGACGATGGCCGATAAGCAATTTCTGTTATTTGACCATTACTTATATTTAAAGAACCATCACTATTAATATCGCTTGCAGTCATGACTTTGCTTGCTTCATAGATTTTCATATTGGAAAAGTCATATTTATAGCTTGAACTTTGGAATCCGTTGTTTGGAAATGAATAATTTAATTCGTATTTTGTAATATCATCAGAACGTGAAATATTAATTTGCATATATGTTTTTACTTCACCGGGAATAAATGCCCCGCTGCTGTCTCTAGTTTGAGCAATAAGTGCAGCATTCGCTACTAAACGGGTATTTTTATTCACCGTTGCTGTTACTGAATCCTCGCCGCCATCACCGGGGAACTCAATGGAAACAGTATTTTCAACAAGCATTCCTGTAGTTCTTTCAGCATCACTTTGTTGTGATTTATAGACAATATTAATACTACCATCTTTAATTTCATCTAAAAAGACAAGATCAAAACCATGGTCGTTATTTTTGTAAGTAATTGTGTAATCAGTACCTTCTATTAGCGTCCTATCAGTCCCGCCGGTTCCGGCAAATGGTTTGTAGCTAACCGCAAATGTTGCTTTCAAAATACTTCCGCCATTCGCTGATAATTGGTCAGAAATCTTAGTTCCCGCCGGAATGCCATCAGCTAATGCTTGTTGCTTATTAATATCAATATTCCAAGTATAAATACCATTATAAAGATCGTCTAGGGATGCTACATTTCCAGTTTTTTCAATAATAACATTATTAATCCGTGTTGATGATGTAAAAAATGTTAATCGTTGATCCCAATCGTCTACTGATTTTACTGTCTCAGCAACCTTATTAGTATAATTCGTAAATTCTTTAGTGGCAACATTATCCACTTTAGTTGTTATTCGGAAAATATAATAATTAGTATTATTAGCCGGTCCGATATATTCAAGTCCATTATTGGCATTCAGTTTCCAATCGCTTGAACCATCACCGATGTTAGTCACCGTTCTTTGGTTACCGTTAGAAAAAGTGACTACATTTTTACTTACCGAATCAACTGTTATCGCGCTTAATGTACCTTTGGGAATAAAACTCATGGTATCATTTAAAACTTGGTTGGTTGGAATAGTGAATTGATTTATATTATATTGTATTTCCCATGTGATTTCAGTTGTAGTTCCATTAATGATTTTATATGACGGACTATATTTAAATATATTGTTAGTGAAACCTACTGTAACATAACTTGTAACTGATTGTTTGTCTACCGTATAATCAGGATTGGTGATTTTTTTATATGCTTGTCTGTTATAGTATGTTTTGTAATCAAATGCTGAATTTACTTCATATGCATAGTCATAAGTGATTTCGTAGTAATATGCAGCAGAAACATCTGTGAACTGAATAGTCTCCGTTTTAGTATTATTATCAAACGCTAATGTATAATCAGTTCCCTGAGCCAGCGTTGTTGCAGCTCCGATAGGATTCCCGTTCAAATCAACATTATATCTTTTAATGACAATATTCTCGGCGCTCTTTACATAATCATAATCCGGATAGCCTGAAAGTGCCTCGATACTAATCTGACCGGCACCATTACGTTTAGTTGAGGTTGTAGCAATCCATTTAATTGGCTTATCTTTTGAAGCAGTATTGCCATAACTATATCCACCAAATTCTGTTCTAAGCGTACTATTTTTCATTACAGTCGGATCGAAATTCACAGCATACTTTCCAACCTCAGTATTGCTATTTACGTCAGTAAAAATAAAGTTAGTCAATCGCTCTTGCAAGATATATTCAGCTGAAGTGTAGAAGAACTTATATTCGCCTTTAGAAACAGCTTTTAGAAACTCGATATCTAAATAAGTTTTACCATCGGTGCCCTTATATAATTTGAATTTTACATTGCCATCAGTTGTTGTCTCAGTAACATCTTCTTTTATATTCAATTCACTAGGAAAAGCTATTGTATGCTTTTCACCAGCACTTACCGCGTTATTAACGTTGAAAAGGAATTCTGAATAAGCACTGTATTTGCTGCTATCAATAACAATTGGCGCAGCATTTGATTGCACTGCAATTTTATCATTTTCGTCATTCTTATTAATAAATACAAATGACATATCTAGTGAAATTGCTTGGGTTAAGTTAGTGCTCATCGGTGTGATGACTGGGCTAACAAGCTTTTTTGCCCCTTCATTAGTTTTTGTTTCTGCAGGTTCAACATTATCAACTGTTTCTGCAGTATTTTCAGCACTCGTCACTTCATCTGACTGAGTCGCATTTTCATTTGATGTTGTATTTACACTATCTTGAGGTGTCACCGCCATTACTGTAAGCGGAGCGCCAAAAATTTGGGCACTCAAAATAACCCCTAAGGCTAGTAAGTACAGTTTCTTTGTGATATTTTTCATATTTATTTCCCCTATCATAATAATATTTCATATCACTTAAATATTATGTTTTACGCAGATTTAATTCAATGAGGATTCAGTGGAGAATGTGTTGGTCGTTCATAAATGAATAATTTTTTCATATTTGGGTAAAATAAAACCCCCGCCGGCTGAAACGAGGAAAGTTAAATGGGGGTCTCTCCTCGTTTCAGCCGGCGGGGGTTTTTGGCTAAGAGCAGGCGCCTGTTCTTAGCTTATGCTTTTTTACGCTTAGCGATAATAGCAATCACACTTGATGCTGCCGCTAATAGTAAGCCGCCTAGAATCAGCATTTCAAATTCGCTGGTTCCGGTTGACGGTAGATCATTTTTATCGCGGTCGTCGATAACATCTACAATAACTGTTGCATTTTCTTCAATAACTTCAGTGTCATTTGCAAATGCACTCATTGTTGATCCGCCGCTTTGGTGGTCAATGTTAAGTACTACCGCAACGCTGCTTGCAGTATCAACAAGTTGCAGGTTGCTGACATCTGCGGTAACCGGCATGCTGTATGAGCCAGTGATGTCGGTTTTGGTTCCAGTCGCATTGGTATGCGCTAAAACATGTTGCTCAAGGTTACCATTAACAACTTGATTTTGTAATTCACTTAAAGTCATTGTCATGTTGTTTCCTTGAACATTGTAGTACACTAGATTTTCACCAACAACTGCTTTTACAGTAATTGTTGTTCCTTTAGTAGTTGCAAAGGTAACATCATAGTAACCTTGTACTGCTTTTACTTGCGAAATATCAACGCTGCTTACGACAACATTGCTGCCATCACTTAATTTCCAAGCAATTGCGCCGGCACGAGTGACTGCATCAGCATCAGTTAAATTCGCTGCTTCATCTAATGTAAGGCTAAAGTTGTCAGCTATAATTGCTTCGTCATCACCGAATACCGGCGGATTAACGTAGTCGACGATTGCTTTTACAGTAATGTTTGTTCCTTTGGCGGTTGCAAAGGTGACGTCATACACACCTTTAGCAGACTGTACTTGCGAAATATCAACAGTTGTTATTGCCACATCAGCACCACTGCCAAGCAGCCAAGCTTTTGCCTGAGCAAAAGTAATCGCTTCTGCTTGCGTTAAATTGCTCGCTTGATCAGGAGTTAAGCTAAAATCGTTAGCAACAATACTTTCATCATCGTTTATTACTGGTGGTCGTGTATAACCTACAACCGCCTTAACTGTCGTTGTCGTTCCTTTTATAGTTGCAAAGCTTACATCATATACACCAACGCTTGCTTGTACGGCGCTAATATCTACTGATGTAATAGCTACATCAAGACCAGTACCATGTTCCCAAGCTTTTGCTCCAGCTAATTGAATGGCCTGCGTTTGGGTAAGTGCCGCTGCTTCATCGGTTGTTATATTGAAATCATCAGCAATAATTGTTTCTTTATCTCCGGCAATTGGCGGGTTAGTATAGTCGACAATTGCTTTGATAGTAATAGTCGTTCCTTTAGTGGTTGCAAAAGTGACATCATAGATACCTTTTGCAGCCTGCACCGCACTGATATCAATAGTTGTAATAGTTACATCAGTGCCAGTTCCTTGCTCCCAAGCTTTCGCTCCGGCACGAGTGACTGCCTCAGCTTCAGTTAATGCTGCTGCCTCAGCAAGACTTAATGTAAAGTCATCAGCAATAATTGTTTCTTTATCTCCGGCAATTGGTGGATTATTATAATCAACAATTGCTTTTACAGTAATCGTCGTTCCCTTTGCAGTTGAAAACGTGACATCATACACACCTTTAGCAGCTTGGACCGCGCTAATATCCGTAGCGGTGATCGCTACATCGCTACCGGTTCCTTGTACCCATGCTTTCGCTTTCGCCAAGGTCACTGCTTGCGCCTCGGTTAATGCTCCAGCTTCTGCAACTGTCAATTGGAAATCATCAGCTACAATTGTTTCCTCATTACCGGCAATTGGCGGGTTAGTATAATCAACGACTGCTTTTACAGTAATAGTTGTTCCTTTTGCAGTTGCAAAAGTGACATCATATACGCCTTTAACAGCCTGCACTGCACTGATATCAGTCGTTGCTATTGCAACATCGCTACCTGTTCCTTGCACCCAAGCTTTTACTCCGGCGCGAACCGCGGCATCAGCCTCAGTTAACGCTGCTGCTTCGGCAACAGTCAATCGGAAATCATCAGCAATAATTGTTTCTTCTTGCCCGGCAATTGGCGGATTGCTATAATCTACAATTGCCTTCACGGTAATAGTTGTTCCTTTCGCAGTTGCAAAAGTGACATCGTATACACCTTTAGCAGTTTGTACTGCGCTAATATCTGTAGTGGTAATCACTACATCGCTACCCGTTCCATGTTCCCAAGCTTTTGCTCCGGCACGAATAATTGCGTCGCCTTCAGTCAATGCCGCTGCCTCTGCAAGGCTCAATTTGAAATCGTCAGCAATAATTGTTTCATCCTGACCAGCTATTGGCGGGTTGACATAATCAACAATCGCCTTAATGGTAATTGATGTGCCATTCGCCGTAGCGAAGGTCACATCGTATACGCCTTTCGCCCCTTGAACCTGACTGATATCCGTTTGTGTAATTGCTACATCAGCACCATCAGTCAAGCTCCATGCTTTCGCTCCGGCACGGGTTATTGCATCATTTTCGGTTAAAGCATTCGCCTCAGCAACACTTAATTCGAAACTATCGGCAACTATCGCTTCATTATTTGCACTGATTGGCGGATTGACATAGTCAACTAAATACTTCCGGAAGCCGGTTACAGTATTATTGTCATTGTCAGTTACCGAATAATTGATGGTGTAAACGCCTTTAGCAGCCGTATTAACAGAACCTGTATTAGTAATGGCTGCGGTTAAATCAAGATCTTCAACATCAGTTGCGCTGACACCAGTCATTACATTTGGCGCCGCTGCATTTAATGCTAAGTTCACATTTTGCGGGTTAATCGTCATCACCGGAATATTCCCGGTAGTGATTTTTACTAATACTGTCTTAGTTGTTCCGCCAGCCAAAGTATAAGTAACATAATAGTCACCTGCTTGGCTACCGTCGTATATCACAGTTGCATTGTTTTCATCTTTAACCACTGTTGTTTTAGTAGTAATTGCTGCACCGGTTGTTAAATCCCAAGCCGCAAAGCCGGTTACTTGATCTAAAGTTTTACCGCTTACTGCACTTGGCAAGTAATTACCACCGATTGCATAGAGCATCTCTGTATTGGATTCATCATTCGGATCATCAACCGTTGGTCCAAATTTAGTATTATCATCATAAACAATAACTTTATTGGTTTTTACAATTCCTTGATAGCTATAAGTGGCATTATAAACACCAACTTTTGCTTGTACTGAGCTATTACCAACAACGACGCTATTAGTTTCAACAACTCCGGTTTCCAAATTCCATGCTTTTACATTGGCAGCAGTCAAGTAATTCAGAGCTGCCACATCGTTAACATGTACCCGAATATCTTGAGCTCGTAATGCGTAGTTAGCATCTTCTGGGTTTGGCTCAGTGTCAGTCAGGGTATTTTCATCCATAACATTCACTAAAGTACTGGTTGTCGTTTGTAACATTGAAGTATCAGTAACACTGTATGTTACATTGGCACTTGGACCAACCTCATAGGTATTTTTACCACTAATCGGGGTTAAGCCAAATTTTGACCAATCAATTGTTGTGTTTGCATAATCCGTATTCAAAACATTCTTATTGATTCGGCCTAATAGTTCTGCATTGGTAGTAAAATCATCCAGTTTGTTGTTTTCAATATCGTTAGTGCCATTCTTCATTTTCTTCTCAACCGCTGCGAGCAAAGCACTATCAACTTCGGCGGCTGTGGCGCCGGAGTTGATTCTTACGTTCAAATAATCAAAAGTTGGTAATTTTGGAGCAAAATCAATAGTTTGTTCAAAGGTTCCAATGAAACCTTCATAACTACCATACAATGGTGTCGGTGTATCAAAAATGTCACCACCACTGCGTGTATATCCAAAAGCTAAGATATTGCCATTACCTAAATCCTGAACCCCGGCAAAAACATGATCAACATTCGAATCAATCATATTAGCATTAATAAGGCTCAAATCTTCATCAAATGATGCAATATATGCTCCGGCAGTCGTAGCAAACCCAGCGAATTTTCCGCTTGGATTTGTCTTTCCGGAAATAAAATACTTTTCATCTTGTGCCGGATTCGTTAATGACATGGCAACATCCATAGTTGTTCCCGAACCGCTGTAATCAACACTTTTAACAATATTGCCGGTTGTTTTATCAACTTCCATCAGTGTTAAGGTATCAACAGATTGTCCATAATCCCTAACAATGTAGTTTCCACTGCTAGTCTCCGACAAGGCTTTATAATTTTGATAACCATTCGTTCCGGTCGCTATTACATTAATGACATTTAAATTACCATCATAAAGGACAAGTGCCTGATTCATTGGCCCGTTAGTTCCCAATGTTGCTAAAATGTTACCATTATCTAACGGAGTGAATGTTGCACCAAACCAAGTGGTTCCGCTGTCCCATGGAATATCCAACTCTTTATAGGTTCCGCTATAACTTCCGTCTGGGTTTAATTTATATGCAGTAACCGGACCATGATTAGGCGAACCAACCGCAAAAGATGCCCAGCCGCTGCTGTTGGGAATCAACGAGCCTGATTGCGCGCTTCCCGGTACCGGTGAAGTCGTTGGTAAGCCCAATGAAGTTTCCGGTGTTACCAAGTTACCATCTTTATCTACAGCAATCTTTAAGTTGCTATCAGTAATTAAATAATAAGTGCCGGCATTGGGGTCTTGATTGGCAAAAAAACTAAGTCCAATATACTGACGTGCACCCAAAGGCATCACAGTATTAATAATATTGAAATTAAGATCGGTCTTAACAATTTTTGCCTGTGATGTTGTTCCTGTTGTTGATTTCGTGTTGTTGATAAACAAATACCCATCAGACACTTTTTGAATTTTAGTAATTTGATCTTGCACTATCGATCCATCTGCCGAACCACCTGGCCAAGTCAAATCTGCACTTGAAATATATTCGCCAATCGGATTAAAAATCCGTCTGGTCTGACTCGCGCTTTGCGCATAGTCACCACTCACCGGCGAATCCTTCTTTACCGTATAGTCGCTATAACCGCTTCCGCCCGGTAAAACAATGTCATCGCTGGGATGAGCACTTACTATTGCGCCTTGACTAATAAAACTAGTCAAAGCAATTCCGGCACTCAAACAAACTTTGAGCGACTTTTTATAAAAGTTCTTCATTGATATCCCTCCCGTATCAATAAAATAGTAACATGCACTAAAAACCGTTACTATATATAATAAAAGAAGTTTATGATTTTTTCACATAAACATCTTTGTCTCTTCAAATTATTCTTCATATAGCAACTTTTCAGTTTCCTTATAAAGCCGTTGCGAACGAAAATACAATATTGTAATTAACACCAGCGGTACTACCAAAAATAAAATAATTAGAACCGTCACTACCACAAAAGTATATTCCTGCAACACCCCGAACCCTGAAGAATAATAAGACTTAGCATCATCAAAAATAACCTCAGGAACTACCCGGGCATTCACTGTAATTGAAGTACCAAGCTCAGTAGCAAAACTTACCAAATAACCGCTTGCAGAATTACTCGTCCGTACACTAGCAATGGCAATCTCATGACCATCATAGGTACTCCATGCATGAGCACGCGCCAAAGCAATTAGCTGTACCTCACTTAACTCGCCGATGTCAGCATTAGTCAATTCAAAATCATAAGCATCAATAGCCTCTTGATACACCTCAGAAACAATGGTTCTCGGAAAAGTAACCGTCACATAAATAATACGCTCTTCAGTAACATTACCATCACGAATTTGCAACCGCACTGCATAAGTCCCGGCCTCTTCAACATACTGCAATTCTTCCTGACTGATAGGCTCCTTGGTTAAAGGCTGTGAGGCTTGCACCGGCATTGCAAGCATGCCAATCCAAGCCAAAAAAACTACACTACTAAGAAGCAGGCGTTTCATCATCCACCAACTCCTTAAAAACAATGGTAATTGTCACCAAGTCATTATCTATCGCCAATGAATACTTACCATCAAGCATCCGCGAAAGCTCCTCAATCAAATACAAACCATTCCCGCTGCTGTACTGATGCTCGCGCTCACTGCGTTGCTCGCTGAAAGCCTGGAAAAACTGAGCATTATTCTCAATCCGCTCAACATTGATCGGATCAGTAAGGTTACGGCAAACAAGGGTATACTCGCTGGCATCACCAAACAGCTCAATTTCAATCTCGCTGCCCGGCTGCGCATATGCAATCGCATTGGAAAGCACATTATGAATCAGTAACTTCAAACTTACCCGGTTCGAAATAACCTCTAGTTTTTCCGGTTGCTCAACCGAAAGCAGCAATTGCTTCTGACGCACACTACTAAAAAACTTCTGCTTCTCTTCCGAAATAATCGCAACTACATCTAAACGTTCCATCACACTCTGCTCATTTGATAACCCAGTCTCTAAAACGTTCAAAATACCATTCAGTTGATTTAAAATCGCATCACTCTGTGCCACATTAAATGCCAGTGATTCCTTATCAACATGAGCATCACCATATAAAAGTTTATATTCATTTTCCATCATAATCTCATGCACCGGCGTCTTCAAATCATGCACCAAGGCACGCGAATACAAAATATTCGCCTCTAAGTTATCACGAGCATTCTCTAAATCACGTTCAAGCTCAGTATAGTCCTTCAATACATTGCTGGAAAATCGACTTACCTTATTAGTAAATTGTTTAAATTTCTTATTGATAACATCATCATGAACAACCTCGATAGTATCGAAGTTGTTCATCTCAGCTTTCGCCAAAGAATCCTTTAGATTATTTAATGGTTTAAAGAATACCCACTGAATATAAGCGACGAATGCCAGGATAACCACGAATAAAATAGTGGTAAAAATAATCATCCCGACAAAATAGTTATTTAAAAGCGACTTTGCGGTCGGCATCTGATAAAGACTATACCAGAAGCTGGTTTTACCATTGTTAGTTTCAACATTGCCTTGCTTCTCCATCAACACCGCTGACTGGTTGACGCTTCCCTGCAGAAGCGTCGCAGTCGGATTGGCAATATTGGTTGTATTATAAATAACTTCGTTATTATTATAGACAACTATCTCCATAGGAAAATCCGCAATAGTTTGGGCTATTGCGGTTTGTGTCTGCTCAATTGTTGGCTGTTGCATTGCAGTATTTAGACTTTTTTCAGCATCTTGTATATAGCTCTGCTCTGAATAAACATACTGATTTGGCATCAATATTATAAAAAAAATAAAGACAACAAATATAACTAAGTATGTAAAAACAAAAGTCCCCCGCATTTGTTTAATTTTCTGCATAATTATTCAACCCATTTATATCCGTATCCGCGAATTGAAACTATTGACTGAATCCCTAGTTTACGGCGGATATCTTTAATATGGACATCAATAACCCGTTCATCAATGAACTCATATTTAACATCCCAAAAAGCATTTATAAACTCTTCGCGAGTAATAACCTTGTTTTTATGCTCGAGCAAATAAGCCAGCAAGTCAAACTCTTTGCGGCTCAAAGCTACTTCTTGACCATTCTGAATCACTTTTCTTGATTCAACATGGCACTCAATATGTTCAACCTTAGAATAAAACTTAACATCTTTCAGCTGATTCTCCCGTTCGAGAATCGTTTCGATGTATTTCAACAATAAGTCAACATGAACATCTTTTTGTAAATATTGATCGACATAAATATCCAATGCCTGTAGCTCTGTCTCAACCGTTGGCATACCGGTTAAAATAATTGTTTTCATCTTAGGATGAAACTTCTTAATTGTTTGTAAGAATTTGATACCATCAATCGTATCCATCATTAAATCACTAATAATTAAATCATATTTCTTTTGACCAACCATAACGATTCCGTCCACAGGATCGTTTGAAATATCAATATGATACCCGGCGGCCTCCAAAATTTTCTTTAGCCTTTCGCTGTAACTTACATTATCATCTACTATTAAAATAGAACTCATAATGCCCCCTCCTAAATTAGCGGGAAAAACTCCCCCATTAAATACATACTCTTTTATATTACTAAATAAAGGTACATAAAATCAATATAGTTCAATAATCCACGCAAATGTGAAAAATATGTACACTTTCATTTTACCAAAACGAACTACACAAATAACATACATAATATGTAAAAATTGTGTAGCTAGTACATAAAACTCTTTTGCGGGAAAATAAGAAAAGCATGCCACCTGAGGCGGCATGCTTTTGAAAAAACTATTTTAAATAATGTTTAGCTAAATACTTTATGCTTGCTAAGGCAATAAGCGCTGTACTCACAAACAATAAACCAATTGCCGTTGCTTCTCCTGAATATAATCCAGTATTCGGCAAAACGATTTCATCACTTGCCGCTGTATTATTATCAATGCTTGCAACTGGATCTTTTTGATAAATAAAAGTAATCTCGTCCGATTGAACAATTGTGTCAGTTATAACACTGCCACCATTCATTCTTGGTAAACCAGCAGCAGTCCAATCAGCTTTAGTCCAAAATACTGTCTCGCCCCATAGCACATTATATCTTGGCGAGCTTAAATCTGCATTATATAAGTTTTCAAGCCACACATCAACAGTACCATCATCATAATAACGATTCATATATTTGTATCCATAGGTTTCATTTGCTAAAACAATATAATCCATATTAGATACCACTCTTGATAGAAATCCGGAAGTATTTCCTGTTGTTGATACATACGAATAACCACTAAGCATCGGCGGACTGATATTATATTGCATAGCAGCAAGACTATTAAAAGCAAACGGAGCAGAAATTTGCTCACCATTTTCATCCACAAAATTTATCTTTACTGTTGGTGCAGTTAATAATATCTGCACCTCACTTGTGCCTTTATTTGGCTCATCAATAGTAAAGTTTAATTGATCACCGCCACCATCGGCAACGATAAATGTTCTGGTTTCTGATGTTATTATACTACCATATGTTACATCAAGAATATCAACAATCGCATTATCTTTTACATATATTAGGTGAATTTGTTTTTCTCCGGTAGCAAGATACAATTGATAATCAACACTTAAATAATAAGCAACATTTTGCGGCTTATTCAAATATATCATATCAACAATAAGATAATCCGGATTCGTATCAACATACGGGAACGCTGCATTTGCAGGATCATAGGTTAATTGAATATAATCAGGTATAGTTAGCGAGCTTCTCAGCAAGTATTGTTGTGTTATTGCCAAGTTGTTGTCTGGTTTAATAACTTCAATATTCTCCCCAAGAATATCATTTGTTTCCTGTACGTTATTTGTCGAAATAACATTTTCGACGGTTACGTCCTCCGAAATTACATTGTTTTCCGTTGTCGCAAATACTGAAGTACTATTAATTATAACCAACATTATTATTACCCCAATAAATAAAAATTTCCTGTATTTAAGATATTTCATAGTTCTCTCCCATTCAAACTAATTATTAATAAATAAAAACTCATGTATATTTCATTTTTTTCTCATTTACTATATTTTAATTATATAAAACATCATCGCTAAACTCTATCAAGAAAATATGTATTATTATGGAAATAGAACCCATAATGATGGTATTCACTCCTATTTCTTGGTTAAATATAAAACTAGGAGGAGCTTGACTCCTCCTAGTTTATCTACTAAATATTTACTTATTAAATTTTCTTCTCAAGAATAACAATCCGCCACTAGCTAATACGGTAACCAGCCCGAGGCCGATAAATGTAATATGATTTTGCCCGGTTACCGGTAATTCTGGTTGTACCGGCGCTTCTTTTTCAGTTGCATATATGTATGTCACCGTCAGTAAATTTTCCGAAAATCTACCAGTTACAGCTGCACTCTCAGTATGCATTTGTTTAAAAGTATACCCTGCAAAACTTGATCGCTCAGTAGTATAATTTTCACCGATTGAGCCAACTAAAAGTGTATCCGCACATAAAGCATTACCAGCTTCATCAACATGTCTTACCAATACACCAACTCGTTTAACGGTCACTTGCGGTGAAGGTAAACTTGTTTGTTTAGTAAAATCACTGACACCCTCTTTTGCTTCTTTAGAATCCATATAATCTACAACTGCCGATTCATTCGTATCATATGTATAATCTCCAGGCTGATTGGGGATATCTTTTAATTCAATTCTAAAAGTAAATTTTAAAACATCATCTTTCGTTGCTTCTTTATTAATATCCCAAGTCACTGTTTCTTTACCATTCACATCAGTTGAAACATTATATACGTATGGATATACACCGTTATCTTCGCTTCCGAATCCATAACTGCCATTACCAAGGTCAGTAACCGCAAGTGCCACATCATTTAAAAGTACTGTTGGCTGAATGCCGGGAACAATTTTAAAATCTGGATGAACAACGTCAGTAATTTTTCCTTTACCTAAAAGGTATATTAATTCGCTTTCAATATCATCAAGCATATCAAGGAAAGTATCACCGTTTGTTGTTTCATAACGAGTGCCGATTTCTTGCTCAAACCAATCTTTATAACTATTAGTCACGGTGTTGAATTTAATCTTGTATGCTTCGCCACCTGCTCCGGTTTGTGGCTGATATGGCGTTGTAACTGCCATGACATTATATCCGCTTGCTTTCATATCTTTAAACAAGTTTCCGGTTAAATAAATGTTCTTTTCCATCATCGTTGGCCAAGCTGCCGATCTCGTTAACGTATAAGTTGGCATTGTCGCTTTCTCAGCTTCAGTGAACGTATGAATAAATGAATATTGCCAACTATCCGGATATTCACCAATTGCTGCGCCTGCTTGTAGCAAGTACGGTTCAGTCTGACTGTCAACTGGTGTTCCATTAAAGAATACTTTATTATCAATCAGATTAGCTATAGCATCAACAGTCAATACTGATGCTTCTGAATTAGCTGCTTGTGTATAGTAATACTTGCCATTAAAATCGCTGTTATTGGTATTGAACCCAATAATGGTTCCATCCATAAAGAATTGTGATACGCCGGTACCATTACCTGCATCAGATTTATAACCACCAAAATCACTGGCTAATACAATATATTTATGATCCGCAGTGCCACTATCAAGAATATCCTTACCAATTAAAAGTCCACCATACATGTTAGAACCAGCTGTATAGCTTGCAGCAAAGCCATTCTTAATTGCAGTAATATTAGCATCGTTCAATTCCATCAAACCATTCAGCTTGTTGCTGACATTAATGTTAAATGTTACAATACCAATATTTACAATTAAATTATCTTGTGCATTCAACTTATCAACAAAATCATTGAATTGTTGCTTAACAGCTGAAAAACTTGAAATGGTTGTCGTATCCAAAACAAAAACAATATCTACCGTTTCCGGCTCTTCCATTGCTTGAGTCGGCAACGTGAAAGTCACATCATATTGATGTGCTGTATCAGTTGCTGAAGCACTCTTGCCAATATCCAGTTCATTAGGTTCCGCAGCAAAAGCATGTAAGCCGTTCAACGAAAATACCATTGCTACACTCATAATCGCCATTAATAATTTCTTTTTCATAACCAAATACTCCCTTTCAAATACCCCCCAAGGGTTCTTGATATATTAATCATAGCTCTATTTGTGAAGTTCATCAACATTTTTAAAATGAATTTTATGTACTTTAAGAACAAGTGATGTTTAAATAACTTATTTTGCATAAATTTCATAAATCAGTTACGCTCCTTTTTTTGCTAGTCATAGTACAATAAAATAATTCTTTGACAATTTAATGTATATATATATCACTATTGAATTTTTTTTGATATACTTAGAGCAGAAAGGAGTGGATGAAAATGGCAAAAGAAGATCTTTCTAATGTTAAAGAAATTGTCGAGAGCGCAACAGAAACTGTTGAAAATGTTCCCGGCAAAATTCATGTTGACTTTGATAATATAAGAGCTCATCTGGACACTTTCAACGAAACTTATCAAACAAGTTTCACCGCAACTACACCAGCACATGAAATTCAGGAATATTTTACAAACTATTATGTAGAATTAATCCAACGGGTTATGTACAAAAAAACCAATCCGCAGAGAGCTTTCAACCATCACTTTGATGGTTATGCAGAAATTGAAATCTAAAAAAGCAACGTCTGATGACGTTGCTTTTTTTATTTCCTCTTTACAGATTTTCTTAGAAGTAGCGTTGCGCCAAATGCCATAATCCCCCCGGCAATCAGCAATTCTGTATTAACACCACCAGTAACTGGTAGCGTAACTTGATTATTGATTGATGAATTAATACCACTGTCGTAATTTCCCTCGGCACTATTTTCCCCAGACGTGTGCCCATCCCCGATAAAAGTAATTGGTTGCGTAACCGTCCCGCTATAATTGACAAAAATCCCGTTGCTCAAACGTTGGCTCCAAGTATAGCTCAGTACATTTGTTTCATTAGACAAATCACTCCAAGCAATACTGCCGTTCAGGAAAACGCCACTATTGCTAATAGTATCCGGTGCTAAGAACGAACCATCTAAAGCAACTGTTTCATTACTTAAAGTAAAACTACCATCAACCACAGTTTGTTCATCAAGCACGATTGTCTGTCTGCTTGCGCTTACGCTTAACAAACTTGGTAACACTGCCAAACTACTAATATCCTGAATATGATTGCCATCCATACCAATCGTATAAAGGTTAGTTAAACCAGTAAGATCTGGTAACTCACTAATATTATTATTACCAAATTGCACATGAGTCAAATTTTGCAAATTACTGAGTACACTAATATCACTAACCTGATTGGTATCGAACCCAAGGTTCATTAACAATGGCATATTACCCAACACACTAACATCCGTCAATTGCATATTACTTATATATAGTGTTTGCAACTGACTGAGTGTAGCCAAAGAGCTTACATCACTAATTGCCTTATTATGTGAAAGTTGTAAAATCGTTAATGTTGGCACTTCACTTAATGGTGTTACATCGGTAATAAAATTAACTTGCAACGATAAATAATTAAGACTGCTCATTTCGCTCATATCCGGTAACTCGCTGATTTGATTCATATCCAGATAAATAGTTGTCAGCATACTTAACTGAGTAATTGGTTTAATATCACTAATCAGATTTGAATCCATATAAGTATTTTCTAAACGCGTAAAATTTGCCATAACACTAATATCGCTAATTTTATTGTCCCGCATCCGGAAATCACTCATCTTGGTCAAACCGGCAAGCGCAGAAATATCTTCTATCTCATTATAAGACAAATCTAAATAAGTTAACTCTGTAAGTCCGGCAAGCGGTGTCACATCACTAATCGAATGCTGTGCTAAATCTATTTTAGCTAGATGAGTCAATCTTTCGATCCCTGCTAGAGTCTGGACTCCCGGAACCGGATCCTCATCCTCATTTGCATAATTCGGACTCCAAACCTGTTTTATCGTATCTAAATCAGTTTGCGTCACAATATCATTCACTTGCTTAACCGGACGAAAACTCTTAGCAATTATTTCTGCTAGCGCTTGATCCGGAAACAACTCGGCAATAGTTGCCGGTGGTTCAATCTGGTCTGCCGCATGAACTATAGTATTAGTGAAGACTCCCCCGAGCATCATTAATACCGCAAACAATACGGTCACTAATTTTTTCATTATAACTTTCCCCCATTTCTCATTTTTAATTTAAAAGTTATCATGTTTTTAATTTTTAACCAATAATCATTTTAACACAAAATACTTTATCTGCTCAATAATTCCAAAAATAAACACAAATAGCAAATAAAACCCATATTCTGAACAATCCCAAAAACAACCCCGATCGGATAAAATCCGATCGGGGTTGCCAAAATACACTCAAACTATTGTTTCTTATACCACTCAATAATTGCCTGCGTGCCTAAATCCATTTTTCCATTATCAATAAGTGTCTCATAAATCTCATTTGCCAACTGTAACCCGGGTAATTCAACTTGATGTTCACTAATTTCATCCAAAGCAATATTCATGTCTTTGACAAAATGCTTAATATAAAAGCCCGGCTGATAATCACCGCTAACAGCTTTAGGTCCGTTATTAACCAGTTGCCAGCTTGAAGCTGAACCACTGCCGACTGTTGCCAATACTTTTTCCGGATCTAAACCAACCTGCTGGGCATAAGTTAAGACCTCAGCCATACCAATTAAGCTGCCTGCAATTCCAATTTGGTTCGCCATCTTGGCATGTTGACCAAATCCAGCAGCACCATGCAAAGTAATCGACTTTCCGAATACTGAAAGAATTGGTAAAATCGTGTCAAAGTCAGCGTCCTCACCGCCGACCATAATCGTCAGCGTTCCATTGATTGCGCCTAAGTCACCACCGGTGACCGGCGCATCCAACGCATGCACGCCAAGCTCCTGCGCCTGCTTACTGATTCGTTGCGCCAAACGCGGTTCTGATGTTGTTAAGTCAACAACATACTTCCCGGCAGTAATCGCCTTAAAAATACCATCATTGGCAAAATACACATCCTCAACATCTTTAGGAAACCCAACCATAGTAAAAATGACATCCGCGCTTACTGTCACCAATGCAATTGTATCGCACCAAACCATACCTGCGGCAATCAACGATTCTGCCTTTGCCTTCGTTCTTGTATATCCATATACTTCATAACCGGCTCTCAGCAAGTGTCCAATAATCGGACCACCCATAACGCCGATACCAATAAAACCAATCTTCTTCATATAGCTCACTCCAGTCTCTGCTTCTATTATACTGAATAAAACAAATAAAAAAAACACTCGTTTTCAAAACGAGTGTTTTTCACCTTTCCGTAAAAAGCAAAATAGTGAAAAAATATTAGCTCCGGCTTTGTAATTTAGCAGCTTTTCTGTTATTATAATATGTGAGCATTTCGCAAAGGAGTTGCCAATTATGAAAAAAATTTCTCTTGTAGTTACCCTCGCCGCGGCTTTACTTTTCGCCGCGAGCTGCAGTAGCCCAAGTCAAAATCAAGGAGGAACCGAAACTATGCAAAATCCAATCGTTACTATCGAAATGGAAAACGGTAAAATTATTAAAGCTGAGCTTTATCCTGATGTTGCCCCTAATACGGTGAACAATTTCATTCACTTGATTCAATCTGGATACTATGATGGAACAATCTTCCACCGTGTTATTCCTGGATTTGTTATTCAAGGTGGTGACCCAACCGGAACTGGTATGGGCGGACCTGGTTACAGCATTAAAGGTGAATTCACTCAAAATGGTTTTACTAATGATTTAAAACATACTGAGGGTGTCCTTTCAATGGCACGAAGCCAATCACCTGATTCAGCTGGCTCTCAATTCTTTATCGCTTTAGGCGATGTGCCGCATTTAGATGGTGCTTATGCAACATTTGGTAAAGTAATTGAAGGTATTGACGTTGTTCAAGAGATTGCATCAACAACTACCGGTGCTCAAGATCGCCCGGTTGACGACCAAATCATGAAAAAAGTAACTGTTGAAACATTTGGCGTTGATTATCCGGAACCAGAAAAAATTGCTGAATAAAGTATTTAAAAACGGAGTGTCCAAGGACACTCCGTTTTTTTAGTTTTTGTTTGCGGCAGTACTGCGCTGCGCGTTACTTAACTGCAACACTTTGCTTAGCGCTACAATCGCGATAATATCAACAATAATATAAACAAAGTTGATTGGTGCGAAATTATTGATTAAGATACTGTAGAAAACACTGAATGTACAAACGATTACAAACAGTAAATAGGCCATCGCAGTGATTGATTGAGCCTTACGCAAGCGGTTATAGTTAATAAAGAACCACACTGCAGCAATAATAAATATAAGTAATAGCAACAGTGAATATCCTATTTTAGCCAAAATCTGATCAAAACCGATTTGAGCACTAAACACTATACCTGAAAGTAAGATTACTGTCAGTAATGAAACAGCTAAAATTACTGAGGCAATCGCAAGCAATAATGTTGCTTTACGCAAAAATGCCGTTTGTGCCATAAATTTCTTCTTCTCGGCAGCCTCGTTAGTTTTTGTCTTCTTTACCGAACTGCCCATCATTTTCCGAGCCATAAACACCCTCCTAGTTTTCCGACGCCAATCTTTGATTGGCTAGTCCCTTGGGAAATAACATTATAACATGAAAGTAACTAATAAAAAAGCACCAAGTCCTTGGACTTGGTGCTTTTTTATTTTCTTATCCAAACATACAAACAGATTATTTTTTAATTCGCATAACCCGCATAGCATTCAAAATCGCGATTACTGAGACACCGACATCGGCGAAAACTGCTTCCCACATTGTCGCAATACCGAATGCACCAAGTAACAGGAAGATTCCTTTAACCGTCAAGGCAAAGATAATATTCTGCCAAACAATTTTTCGGGTAAACTTAGCAACATCAATAGCATCAGCAATTTGACTAGGTTCATCAGACATCAGTACTACATCAGCTGCCTCAATTGCTGCATCGCTACCAAGACCACCCATGGCAATACCTACATCAGCACGGGCAAGTACCGGTGCATCATTAATACCGTCACCGACAAAGGCAACTTTGCTTTTCTCAGCTTTATTGGCTTCAATAGCTTCCAGTTGTTCAACTTTGCCATCAGGTAATAACTCTGCCCGTACATCTGTAATACCAATTTGTGCCGCAACACTCTCAGCAGTTTTTTTGTTATCACCGGTTAACATAACAATCGTTTTAACTCCAAGCTGTTTTAACCGGGCAATTGCTGCTTTACTGTCTGATTTTAATTCATCAGCGATAACCAATGCCCCACTATAAATATCATTAACCGCAACATATACAACTGTGCCAATGCTATCAACAGCATCAAAAACAATATTATGTTCACTCATTAGCCGGGCATTTCCGGCCAACACGTTTTTACCATCAATTGTGACCTGTAAGCCACGACCGGCAATTTCTTGATAATTACTTACTCTATTTTCATCAATAGTACCAGAAAAACTAGCAACAATTGACTGCGCGATTGGATGTGTAGATAAACTTTCAGCATGTGCCGCAATAGCCATTAATTCCTCTTCAGGCATTGCCGCACTGATAACTTCTGTCACTGCGAAATTACCTTTAGTTAAAGTTCCGGTTTTATCAAAAACAAGCGTGTCTACATTATTCAATGCTTCCAGATAGTTACTGCCTTTTACTAATACGCCACGTTTAGAAGCAGCACCGATACCACCAAAGAAACCTAGAGGAATCGAAATAACTAAAGCACACGGACAAGAGATAACTAAGAAGACCAAGGCCCGATTCAACCAATCAAAGAAGCTGGCTCCGGGAATAACAAGTGGCGGCACCACCGCTAGTAAAACGGCAATAATAACAACCGCCGGTGTATAGTAACGAGCAAATTTAGTGATAAAGTTTTCGGTTGGTGCTTTTTTATCGCTGGCATTTTGTACCAAATCAAGAATTTTACTTACTGTTGATTCTGCGAAAACTTTGCTGACTTCAACTTCTAATACACCATTTTTATTAATACATCCTGAAATAACATCATCACCAGGTTTTACGCTGCGTGGCAATGACTCACCGGTTAGTGCTGAAGTATCAAGCGCTGAATGACCGCTAAGCACTACTCCATCCAGAGGTACTTTCTCACCAGGTAATACTCGAATAATATTGCCGATTGCAATAGTATCAGGAGCTACAGTTTGATAATCATCACCAACTTTTACGTGGGCAAAATCCGGACGAATATCCATTAAAGCTGTAATTGATTTTCGTGAGTTAGCGACTGCCATATCTTGGAACAGTTCGCCAACTTGATAAAATAGCATGACTGCAACTGCTTCCGGGTACTCGCCGATTGCAAACGCACCAAGCGTTGCAATCGTCATCAAAAAGTTTTCATCAAAAACCTGACCGCGCAAAATATTTTTTCCGGCCCGTAAAACAACTTCGCCACCGACAACCAGGTAACTGATAATATACATTGTCAGTTCAACTGCAAATGGCAATTCAAAAATCATTGGCACAGCAAATAACAAACCGCCGACAATCAACTGAATAATTGACTTGAGATGTTCATTTTTCTCAGCCGTCACTTCATCTTTTTTAGTTTTCATGGCACTCACAACTACATCTGGCTCTAATTTATGAATTAATTTTTCAAGTGCACCAATCGTTTTCGTTGTATCAGCATCATCATTGAAAACAACTGTCATTTTTTGATTAACAAAATTAACTTTTAAATCATCAATACCATCAATCTTCTGACCTTGATTTTCAATTTTTGAGCCACAATTCGCACAATCTAAATTTTTTAATTCAAATTCTTGTTTTTTCGTTTCCATACTAATCACCGCTTTCAATAATCTGTCCATATATCAATGAATGTTGCTCAATTGAACAATCATTCAAGTATTAAAATAAAAAAATATCTTATCTGGCTTCTGTGGCAATCATCGATTGCCACATCCACCTGCATTTATCGCTGCTCTTGACTATGCTCAAAACCATTCATCAAGATTGTTTTAACATGATCATCATCCAAAGAATAGAAAACACTCTTACCATCCTTACGTGACTTAACTAAACCGGATTGTTTCAGAACCCGCAACTGATGCGAAATTGCCGAAACGCTCATATCAAGCAACGCTGCAATATCACAGACACAAAGCTCAGCTTCCGACAAGGCAGTTAAAATACTCACTCTGGTTTTATCACTGAAAACTTTAAACACATCAGCTAATCGCGACAAATCTGATTCGGCAGGCATGACCTCACGCACCTGATTAATCGTCTCCTGATGCATAATCGTACATTCGTTTTGAAACGCCATCTCATTCACCTCACTTGAACAATTGAACATCTGTTCAAATATAGTATAATACATCCTGCCAACTTTTTCAAGCGATAAAATAAAAAAAACGTCTGATTTTAAATCAGACGTTTTTCATCAAGCTTTCACCGCAAGACGATCGATAATTTCATGGTGCTCCGGATAATCTGCAAGTAAACTTTCCTTGCTTAATAATTCAAAGTCCTGATAATCAAAGCCAGGTGCAACTGCACAACCAACCAAAGCATAACCACTATCAACAACTGAACCAAAAATCCAACCGGCCGGAACTACTACTTGGGGATGCTCACCGGCATCCACATCAAGCCCGAGCCGCATCTCATGCAACGCGCCACTTAGGTCAATCGCCCAAACCGAAAGCGGCTGACCATCATGGAAGTACCAAACTTCATCCGCCTGTAATCGGTGAAATGCCGAGTAGTCACCCTCTTCTAAAAGAAAATAAATGCTTGTTGCTGCCGGACGGGTATTTTGATTTTTATCACTAACCTGATAGTCGGCTGCATAACTTTGAAAATAACTGCCACCTTCACGGTGAGTCGTCATATTTAAAACTTTTTTCCAATGTTCTGCATTATACATATTAATTCACTCCTTACGATTTATTCCACATACCGAGTCCGGCTGCTTTGGCTTCAGCTTCGGCAGCACGATATTGCTCAGCATAAGGCATTGTATCTTTTAAATACTTTAGATCAGCGTAACCTTTAGTTACTAGCTCTAAATTAAAATTCTGATTATCCAGCCAGACAATAACCACTTTGCGGTTATAGCTGTCTTTTTGGGTTGTATCGTATTCTAAAGCAATAACCTGCGCTTCCTGAATTCGTTCGCAGGTATAGGCACTCGCCTCATTGCCATAAAATTCTTTTTTATTGGTTGATTCCGGTGTGTTTACTCCGGAAAGGCGAATTTTAAAACTGCCATTGTCTTTAGAAACGACCCAGAAGGTATCTCCGTCAACACATTTTTCAAAGGCAACCAATTCACGTCCGTTTTCATCTAAGGACTCGGTTGGCACACTTGGTTGTTGCGGTGTAGCAGGCGTTGTAACCGTATTGGTATCAAAAAACTGTTGTACAATTGAATGCACTTCAGTTTGACTAACAGTAAAACCGGCAACGCCAAGAACAGCAACAATCAGTGCCGCTATTAATTTTTTATTTTTCATTGTCTACCCTTTCACACTTCAATAAACGTATTGTATTTTTAACAATTATTTATCTAATTCTTTAGTACGCGTCATACAAGCCTGTACCGCCGCCATGAGTGCATGGCGGAACCCTTCGCGCTCCAAAGCATCAACAGCCGCAATGGTCGTTCCGTTCGGTGAACAGACCTGATCCTTTAATTGCGCCGGATGCATATTAGTAGCATTCACCATTGCTGCCGATCCGGAAATAGCTTGGCTAATAATCTCATAGCTGGCTGCGCGCCCTAACCCATATTGTACCGCAGCATCTGCTAAGGCTTCGGTCATAATATAGACATATGCTGGTAAGGAACCGGCAACCGCACCAAAAATATTAAATTCAGCCTCAGTTATATCAACAACCGTTCCGCAACTGGCAAACATTGTCCGCGCTGCATCATGCTCAGCATCGGTTACTGCCTCACTAAACGATACACCCGTTACACCCTGGCCAATTAACGCTGGTGTATTAGGCATTGCTCTTACAATCTTCATTGGCTCTGCAAAATAACTTTGCGTCCGGGCAATATCAAAACCGATAGCAATCGTTACAATGATTTGCTCTTTACGAATTGAACTGCTGATTTCTTTTAATAAACCATCATATTGTTGTGGCTTGATAGCAAGCACAACAATATCAACCTTCTCGATAACCTCAGCCGCCGAACTTAGCGCAATCAGGCCATCATTCGCTGCCGCTCGCTCCAGGCTTGGAGCATAAATATCAAAACCAAAAAGCTGCCATTCAGCATGTTCAATTCGCATGCCATGAATAAGTGCCTGCGCCATATTACCGACGCCAATAAAACCAATCTTCATTGCAATCCCTCGTTTCATACTTTCATTAAAGTTAGTTTCTGAATAGAATCGATAAAACTGTTTGAAAGCGTTTGACATTCTAAGGAAAATCGGCAGGTTCACGCGAAGCGTATTTGAATACGTGACACCCCAAGAGTACTTGCTTATAGCTGGTTATAGAGCCAGCCATTGCAGCGCAGTGAGGCTGTCGATTTTTTCCACAGGACTAACTTCGTGTCGCACGAATGCGAGCGCTTCTCAACAGTTTTAAAATTCAGCATTACCCGGAGTTCTAGGAAACGGCAACACATCACGAATGTTTTCAACACCGGTCACATACATAATTAAGCGTTCAAAACCAATTCCATACCCTGAATGAACAACCGTTCCGTAACGGCGCAAATCAACATACCACCAAAGCTCCTCTTCGGGAATGTTCATCTCCTGCATCCGTTTTTCCAGCAAGTCCAAGCGCTCTTCACGCTGGCTGCCGCCAATTAATTCACCAATACCGGGAACCAGCATGTCCATAGCTGCTACTGTCTTACCATCCTCATTTTGGCGCATATAGAATGCCTTCACATCTTTAGGATAGTCGCGCACAAATACTGGACTATGAAAAACTTCATCAGTCAAATAACGCTCATGCTCAGTTGCTAACTCCTCACCCCAAGTGATCGGGAAAGCAAACCGGTCATTGACTTGAGTCAAAATTTCAACTGCCTCGTTGTAAGTTATCCGTTTAAAATCGCTGCTAACCAGCGCTTCCAAACGCTCCAGCAAAGTCTTATCAACAAACTGGTTCAAGAAAGCAACCTCTTCCGGCGCCCGCTCAAGAATCTTCTGCACCACATACTTGGTCATACTTTCGGCAACATCCATATTGACTTCCAAATCAGCAAAAGCCATCTCCGGCTCAATCATCCAAAACTCAGCCGCATGGCGGGTAGTATTTGAATTTTCTGCCCGGAACGTTGGCCCGAACGTATACACGTTCTTAAACGCCGTTGCAAAGGCTTCGCCTTCAAGCTGGCCGGTAACCGTCAAGCCGGTTTTCGCGCCAAAGAAATCTTGACTCATGTCAACATTTCCGGCTTCATCACGAGGAATGTTATCAAAATCAAATGTTGTTACCTTGAACATTTCCCCGGCACCCTCACCATCCGATGTAGTAATCAGTGGTGAATGCACATAAACGAAATCCTGATCTTGGAAGAAGGTATGAATTGCATGTGCGGCAATTGAGCGAATACGGAATACCGCTTGAAATAAGTTTGTCCGCGGCCGCAAATGAGCAATCGTACGCAAAAACTCAACTGAATGGCGTTTAGGCTGCAATGGATACTCGGGTGTTGACTCACCTAAAACGGTAATTGTCTCTGCTTGCAACTCAAATGCTTGTTTCGCATTTGGCGTCGCCACAATTTTACCAATGACCATAATTGATGTACTGACATTCAACTTTTTCACTTCATCAAAATTGACTAAGCTATCACTATAAACAACTTGTAAACTTTCAAAAAATGTACCATCATGAAACTGAATAAAACCGAACTGCTTCTGATCGCGATTAGTGCGGATCCATCCTTCTAGCTTCACCTGCTGATCAATAAATGTATCAGGCGTTTTAAATATTGTGCGCATATCTACTGTTTTCATACTGCACGACCTCCTTTATAAAATAAAAAAAGACCATTTCGTCTAGGGACGAAATGGTCGTGGTACCACCCTAATTTCAAAACAGATGACCGTTACCCGGCGACTGTTTTGCTTGCTTCATACGATAACGTGTATGACCCGATTCTTTCTACTCATCTCACGACTTTCTCAAGAATGACTCCAAGCTGTTTTTCATCTTAGTGATTGCACGAGGCTTGCACCATACCCTCGTTCGCTCTGCCAACCATCCTAAAACTACTCGTCTCTTCATAGTCTTTATAGTATGTCTTCATTCTAACATAGCCATTTTTTTTTGGCAAGGAGAAAAGTAAAAACCCGGAAAGTCGAGCTTTCCGGGTTTCATATTTATTTTAAAAGTTCAATTATTTTACTGCTTCTTTTAATTCTTTACCTGCTTTGAAAGCTGGTACTTTAGAAGCTGCGATTTGTAAAGGTTCACCAGTTTTAGGGTTACGTCCGCTGCGTGCTGCACGGTCGCGAACTTCGAAAGTTCCGAATCCTGTAAGTGAAACTTTTTCACCTTTTTTAAGTGTATTTTTTACTGTTGCAACGAATGCATTTACGAATTCTTCAGCGTCTTTCTTTGAAGAACCTGTTTGTTCAGCTACTGCTGCTACTAAATCTTTTTTTGTTAACATGTTTATTTCCTCCTTATTTTAATAAGCCTAAGCGCTTATTTACTCTATAAATGTATCACAAACAAATAATTTCGGCAATAGATTTCCACTATTTTCGCACATTATTAGTCATTTTCTGCCTTCATATTACGGCTAAGTAAGCTTGAGAGCTGTTCCTTAGCTGTTTGACCCTCATATAAAATACGATACAAGGTTTCTACGATAGGCATTTCTACCTCATATTTCGAAGCGAGTTCGTGGGCTGAGACCACTGCTTTGGCGCCTTCAACGGTAGCACCGCTGCGCTCAATTTCAGCAAGCGTTGCACCTTTGGCAATCTTTACCCCAGCTTGAAAGTTACGGCTGAACATACTTGTACACGTAACAATTAAATCACCCATACCAGTTAATCCGAAGAATGTGTCTGGCTGTGCTCCCAAGAGGCGCCCAAGACGACTTATTTCTGCTAAACCGCGAGTCATCATTGCTGCTTTGGCATTGTCGCCATATTCAAGGCCATACATGATACCTGAAACAACGGCAATAACATTCTTCAACGCACCACCAAGCTCAGCTCCCTTGATATCGCTGATGCGATAAACCCGGAAATACTCAGTATTATTAAATAAGGCTTGTACAACATGTGCTAAAGTATCATCTTTGGAAGCAATAACTACACTGGTTACTTTCCGCTGAATAACTTCTTCAGCATGACTGGGTCCGGTTAATGCTGCCAGTCCGCAAATTCGTTCACCAAGAACATCTTTGACGATCTCTGTCATGGTTAAGTTGGTATGTGGTTCAATACCTTTGGTAGCGCTGATATAAATTTTGGCTTCAATATCCAACGCTTTGACTTGTTCCATGACCGAACGAACAAACTGACTAGGAACCGCAACTAAGATATATGGCGCATATTCAGCTGCCTCGCGCAAGTCTGTTGTTGCCCAAATCTTTTCCGGTAAGTCAATATTTATTTGCGCCAGCTTGGCGATCGTTCGCTCAGTATTAACACTGGCAACTTCACTTTCAAGCGGACTCCACATACATACATCATGACCATTATCCGCTAAGGTTTGTCCTAAGCCACCGGCCCAGGCACCTGCACCTAAAATGGTAATTTTAGCCATTAACGTTCAGCTCCTTCTTTCTCACGAATCAGAATTCGAATCGGTGTTCCTTCAAAATCAAATGATTCTCGGATTCGATTCTCTAGATATCGTTGATATGAAAAATGCATCAAACTTTTATCATTTACAAACAACACAAAGGTTGGCGGTTCAATAGCCACCTGTGAACCATAATATACTTTTAAACGACGTCCATTATGTAATGGCGGCGGCGTTAATACTAAGGCATCATTTAAGATATCATTCAAGACACTTGTTTGTACCCGGCGGCGATGATTATCGTAAGCCAAACGAATTAAAGGGAATAACGTATGAATTCGCTTTTTAGTCAAGGCTGATAAATAAACAATCGGCGCATAACTCATATACTTAAAGTTATCACGAATATCTTCTTCAAAAGCCAGCATCGTTTTTTCATCTTTTTCAATCGCGTCCCATTTATTAATAACAAAAACTACAGCCTTCCCGGCTTCATGAGCGATTCCGGCAATTTTTTTGTCCTGTTCTCTAATACCATCAGCAGCATCTAAAACAACTAAAACAACATTTGAGCGTTCAACCGCAGCCATTGCCCGTAACACACTATATTTTTCAATCGTCTCATATACTTTTCCGCGCTTACGGATTCCGGCAGTATCAATAACAACATATTTCTGCTTATCATAAGTAAACGGGGTATCAATAGCATCTCTGGTCGTTCCGGCAATATCACTGACAATTACCCGATCCTCACCTAGTAAAGCATTGGTTAATGACGATTTGCCGACATTTGGCCGACCGATGACGGCAAAGCACACTGTATCATCATCATAATCAAGTGTTTGATGCTGTTCAATTGCATGGATAACTTCATCCAGCAAATCACCAACACCAATCCCGTGGATACTTGAAACCGCAATTGGCTCACCAAATCCCAGTGAATAAAAATCATAGATATTATCTTTTAAATGAATATCATCAATTTGATTCACTGCCAAAATAATTGGTTTATCACTGCGATAAAGCATATTAGCTACGACTTCATCATCAGTAGTAATGCCCTCCTGACCATTCGTCAAGAAGACAATAACATCTGCGGTATCAATAGCAATCTCTGCCTGCATTTTAATTTGGGTCGCAAATGGTGTATCTGCATCTTCAATTCCGCCGGTATCAATCAAATAAAAGCCTCGTGTCAGCCATTCTGCCTTTGCATACAGACGATCACGAGTCACTCCCGGAGTATCTTCGACAATTGAAATTCGTTCACCGACAATCCGGTTAAATAACGTTGACTTGCCAACATTCGGACGGCCAACAATTGCAACTGTTGGTAAATGGTTTGCCATATCATGCCCACCTCTTTCTTCTAAAAAGCTAAAATTGTTTCCCTAAAGGACTAGCAAATCAAAGATTTGCGTCGGAAAACTTTATTAATAAGTTTCTTTTTGTTTTGCGTCAATAATCTTAATCGCCGCTTCAAACATCTCATCAATTGATAAATTGGTTGAATCTAAAGCGATTGCATCAGCTGTCTGCCGTAAAGGGTCAGCCTCGCGGTTCATATCCGCGTAATCCCGTTCCTTTAAAACTTCCAACACTGATTCATAAGAATCATCAATACCTCTTTGCTGATATTCTTTAAAGCGCCGCTTAGCACGTGCTTCAACGTCAGCAATCAGGAAAATTTTAACATCGGCATTGGGTAAAACCACACTGCCGATATCACGTCCATCCATAATAATACCGCCGCGATCGCCTAATTGTTGCTGTAAAGCAACCATTGATTCGCGAACCTTCGGATAAATTGAAATTAAGGTTGAGACATATTCATTGACTTCCGGTGTCCGGATTTCATTACTAACATCAATACCATTAATGCGAATGCCACCACTTACTGTGGGTTCAAGCTTCATTGTTTGCAGTAAAGCAACTAAAGCATCTTCATCATGCATATCGGTATTTGTACGTATAGCTTGCAAAGTCAATGCCCGATACATAGCACCGGTATCAACATAAGCATATCCAAAATGATGAGCCAGTTTTTTCGCCAACGTACCCTTGCCACTGGCTGCCGGACCATCAATTGCTATGGTTAAAAGTTTCATTTACGTTCTCCTTATTAAAATGGCATGTTGCCTTGGAAATACATCAAAGCCAGTAATCCTGCTGCTGCCACTACTAAAATTGCTAAAATGACCATCAATACTTTTACTATCCGACTCATTTTTTGCTGTTCTTCATCGCCGGTTATAATAGCATTGAAATCATCAGCAACACCTTGATAAGATTCAGTTAATTCCGCCATGTCGTCCTGGTCACCTTCTTTTAAAGCGCCAAAAACCATTTGTGCGGTGTTAACAATAAAGTCTTGAGTAGACGGCTCGTCTTCTTCGTAATAAAGTTCTTCCTCTTCTTCATAGCTATCAACTACAGTTGGAGCCATGACTGGTTGTGCAGTCGTTTGTTCCAAACGACGTTTCTCCAGCAATGCTGCCAATGGGTCAGCATCCGGATCAGTTTCAATCGGCTGAGTAAAACGCGGAATTGGTTGCGTTTTTTCCAGTGTTGGCACTGGTTGTACTGTAACCGGTTCAGTGATTGCAGGTTCAGCTCCAATAACTGCCGTACTTTCACGATTAGGCATGGTATCAGAAATAAGTTCACGCAGTTCATCATATTCAGTTTGGCGTTCTGGTTGCGCGAAAAGGTTTACTGATGTTCTGGCAGTTTCCACATCAAAAATCCCCCGGTCAGAATCACTATCCGGAGTAACGGTTTCACTGCTTTTTTGTGTAGGAATGCCCTCTTTGTGATTATTTAATTCATCAATAATGTAGCGCAATTCACTGGTAATCTCATCAAATTTATTTTGCTTTTCTTTAAACTGCATTTTCCGGACTGGTGAAAGTTCAACGCTGCGGTTCGCATTCAAAGATAAGTTCTTTAAAATTCGCATATTGGTATCTTCATTTAAAATTGCTTCATTATTTGTAACATAAACCTCTTTTAAAATGTTATCAACATTTTTTTGACGCCGAAATTTTGTACGGCTGTTCGCTTCGCGAACTGTCGTACTATCTTCTTCATCATGAATCGTATCACCCATATCAATAACATTCAGGCTGGTTATCTGACGATGAATCCGACGTTTTTGATCAAGAAAAATCTCATTATCATCACGTTTACCAACGGCATCTAATTGTTTTTGACGCTCTAATAAACGCTTGCGATCTTTTCGGGTTAATTGGTTCGCCATATACATCCACCTTTTACTTTCTTCGTATTCATTAATTATACCAAAAAACCAGTGAAATGATAATCGTTTTTGAACATTTTATTATTGAAATGATTTCAATAAAGGCATATAATTAAATTGTACGAAGATGAATAGGAGGAAAATGACATGGCAAAGTATACATTAGTAGACAAAGACACTTGCATTTCATGCGGTGCCTGTGGAGCAACTGCCCCGGATATTTTTGATTACGATGATGATGGATTATCAGAAAACCGTCTAGACGGAAATACCGGAACAGCTGAAATTCCTGAAAATCTTTGGGCTGACTTGGACGACGCAGAAAGCGGATGCCCAACAAGTTCAATTAAAGTACAGGATTCACCATTTGCATAATGATTAATTAAAAAAAGCCGTTCACCTTAGTGTGAACGGCTTTTTAATTATCTCATTTATAATGAAACTGCATTGGTTTTCTTTAAGTCGCTGACTTTAAATGTAGCTTCTGCACTTGGAATTGATGAATAACCATACAAGCGAACAGTAATTTCGGTAACCCCGCTTAATTCATAAATATCATCTAAAACAATTGAATCGCCAGCCATAATATCACCATAAACGGTATCTCCTGAATAATCAGAAGAAATGAGATTACCATCTTGGTCGACAATTTCAATGATTGAATTTAATGAAGCATATACTTCATCTGAAGTCATATTATCAATTGTGAGTGTGATACTTAGAGCATCTTCTTCATCACCATAAAAATCGGCTTTACCGGTTGTTAAACTATCAATCGTTATAACCACAGGCTCACCTGCATAATTAAACGGCACTTTATATGCTGCACCAATTTCAAGTTCAGGCATATCATAGTAACGAATAGCTGATTCCATGTTATTAATTAATGAAGTATAGTATGACGCTTCGTAATCATAATCATCAGGTTCAAGGTAAACGGTATCCTCATAAAATGGTGCTGAAACTAAATAACCAATTGGTGTTCCTAATAACAGACCAATAACCAAACAACCGCAAATCAAAGCAATTAACACGCCGATTCCGGAACTTTGACGCGGATAGTTCGCCGCTGATTGTTGCGAATTTCTCAATAAATGTTCAATATCATTCCGATTATTCTCCATTATTATTCGCCTCCTTTGGTCAGCACAAATTTGCTTGCTCCATAAGCCATGTCATAATCCCAAAGCTCAAGCATAATTGCATCGTTCTTCTTCTCATATTCATAATAAGCGACCAAAGTCTTAGTTTTCCCACTGGCAATATCAGCACTGGTCTGATCATCACTGACATAGATGTCTTCCAATGCAAAGCCATCCATATCTAAAACTTGAAGGTGACTGTAAGTCCAGAAAAACAACTCATCTTTCTCCAAGTTTTTAACATCCATTTCAATCCGGATTACTTGGTCGTCACTATATGAGCTGGGGTTCTCCACCACCTCAATAGCTTTAATAGTAATCTCAAAATCAGTATAGCCATTAACAGCATCATAAACATGAAAAACCTTATTTAATTCAATTGCCGGAATATCAGTAGCCCAAAGATCTTGATGCAAACTTGCCAACTCTGCTTTAGCAGTATCAACATCAAAATTAGTGCTTGGTTGTTCATAATCATATGTTCCCTCATAAACAAAATCACCGCTTTGTTCATATGAGCCAATAGCCCAACCGCTCATGCCTCCGATAGTTAAACCAATAACCACAGCTAAAAGTGGAAATACAATAAGTACCCATACCTGTTTAGCAAATGGTTTTCTTGGTTGATTATAGTTTGTATATTTATTTCCGTTCAACATTGCCTCAACATCAAATTGTTGATCATTAGCATCCATAAACACCCTCCTAAACGCATTCTATACTTCATTCTAACAAAATTCATTTCAATGTTCAATTTCTCTTTAAAGAAAAAAAAGTCGCCGTTCCGTGCAGCACGGAACAGCGACCGAATTTTAGTATTTAGCAAAAAGCCGGGTAAAATGCGGATAAAGCACTAATAATATAACACTTAGCAATACCCCTTTTATCAAATTAAACGGCAGATACATCAGAATCAATACCAGATAATTATCCGGCAATGGCATATTGCCTAATGCAAAATAGAATGGGGTAATGAAGAAATAATTTGCTACCGTCATGACAATAGCTAAACTTACTGTTCCTACCGCTAAACCAATTGCCAGCTTTTTCAAGCCCGGCGCAGGCATTCCGGCTTTACGCTTCCAGCCGTAAGTGATAAAGTACGCCGGCAGCACGAAGGCAAAACTTGAAAGCAAACTTGCGATTTGATCAATGGGGATGCCGAAGGCAGCGCCTTTGAAAATGAAGTGCAGCAAGTTTTTGATGATTGCCGCAGCAATCAAGCCCCATGGTCCGGTAAGAATGCCGGCCATGAAAATGAAAACATCGCTGATATCGAATTTTAGATATGGCGGGAAGAACGGCAAGGGGAAATCGATGAGCATCGCCACAAAGGCGAGTGCCGCAAAGACGCCGACAAAGACGATTGACATGGTTCTGTTTTTTACTAACATATAGATACTCCTCTTTTTTAGCAACAAAAAAATCTTGGAAGAATAAATCTTACAAGATGGTCAAATCTGTTAAAAGCGCTCAAAAAGAGACTTCTACCAAAAACTTCTCCCATCCAGACTGTACTGTCGGTACCGGAATTACACCGGTTCAGCATTTCCTGAACGGAAATGGTCGCGGACTTTACCGCCGGTCGGGAATTTCACCCTGCCCTGAAGATTTTTGTACTAATATTTTATTTACAAAACGAGTATACCATAATTACCGAAAAAGGAAAAGTGCATTTACTTATTTTTGCACAAAATCAACAAAGGACAAAGCGCAGCGCTTTGTCCTTTGAAATTTTTTTATTTGCGTCGTGCGTAGAAAATACCGATAACTGCACCGACAACAATTACTGCGGCGCCAACACCTACAAGTATCACCATCAACATATTACTATCTTCAACAGTAACCGAAATCGTTGTTTCTACATGTTGCTGATCGCCATAATCAGCATAAAAAGTAAGCGGATAAACACCCGCTGTTGTTGCTGACTGCAAAGCCGCAAACTCAGCTTCATTAACGGTTGGGTAAATGTAAATCATGGCTAATCCCAATCGGGCATTTACCTGCGCATGGTTTTCATCCATAACCGTTTCCGCCGTCAAAGCAGCTACATCACTGAGCGGAATGGTAAAATCTTTGGCTTCAATTACCAGTTCTGTCATATTAACTTCGCTGTTATTGTTTTCACTGCTATCAGCTTGTACCGGCGTCATCAACGATAAGCCGGCCAGCATGATGCTGAGCATTGAAATTGTCATTATCTTCTTCATAGTAATCACCTGCTTTTATGATATGTAAGCTCCTGCTAAAAAGCAAGTAAAACACATGTTTTTACTTGCTTTTCATTATTTGCTGTAATTTTGCATATTAAGCGCCATCGCCTCAGCAATGAGCAGAAAATCATGTTGGTCAATTTCCAGATGACCAAAACGAAAAGTATAGCCCCAATGTTGTTTGTCAGGAATACAATGCAGTAACTCAATGAGCGGAAAAATCGATGCTAATTGGGCGTGCGGTAAAAAACGGACATTGCGGCGGAAGGGAATGAAATCAGGAGCCATTTCAAATTGGTAGACTTCGTCATCAAGCAATTGACCGATAGCCGTAAATGCCTGTTCCGGCTCCGGCTTGCCAAGCTCTTTTTTTGATGAGTAGTAAATAATCCAATCACCCTTTTTCATTCGCCGCAGTGGTGCGGCTTTGCCGTGGCAAAGCTGGGCGAAGCCACCGGCAGCGCCAAGTGTAACGTGGGCGTGTGAGGCTACGCCGATCCAGTATTTTTGCATATAGTCACCTCTTTGCTTTTCGCCAACAGTATATCATAAAATTAGCTTGTTAATGAGTCAAAACCCGGTCAAGCCGCGCTTGACCGGGTTTTATTTTTATTCAACAACTTGAAAGGAATCAATTATCGGTCGCAATACTTCTTCGCCATAGTTATCTTTTTCTGCGGCGGTTGTGCTGAATGATACATAGAAAAAGTGATCCTCATCCAGTTTTTCAGTCCAGAGGTACCAGTAAGTATTTTGGTTGTCGACGAAAGAAAATTCCAGATGTCCATTAGTTGTTTTGCTGGTAATGCCATCAATAATTCCTCGGCTGATTAATGCTTGATTGAAGCTTTCCATCAGTGCTTGTCCGTATTCTTCAAAAGTGTCGTTAGCTGCTTCAGCCGAATACACACTTATGATGCTTACATTATCTTTGCGATTGACCATGTTGGTAATTTCACCATTGTCAATTACTTCCCACCCGCCAGGTGCTTCAATTGTGTAACTGCCGGAATTGTTTTGCAATTGGTAGGTTTCCGGGGCATCAGAATAACAACCACTGATAAACAGAAATACCATTAAAATCGGCAACAATATTTTTATCGGTTTCATATATTACCTCTCCTTCATACGGCATCATCGTAACATATTGCTTCAGCTATACTCAATGAATACACTGTGAAATTTATGAAGAAATATGGTCAGGGAAATAGTTTGCAACATCAAAAACCCGGTCAAGCACGAGGCCTGACCGGGTTATCTTTTTTATCATTCACAATACAGCCAATAAACCGATGACTGCGGCGTAAACCGTTCATCTTTTTCATAGAAAAGCGGAAAGACTTTATCATATCGGGCATGAGTTTCCGGTTCTCTAAACCAAGCAGAGTATTGAACTAAAAGTTTATCACCACATACTACTGTGTATTCAGCATTCATAAAAGGTTGAAATAATATACCAAGACCAATGAGACTGACGCTGATTACGGTAATAATAATTCTTTTTCTTGGACTTGAAATAAAAATAAGTAACCCGGCTATCAGTAAAACAACACCAATCCAAAATATCCAGTCAACTAAAAATCCATATAAATAGAAACGCAGATTATTTTGCTGTTCGATAATGATAATCCCAAGTATAAAGGCTAATGCAAGAATACATGTTATGACGAAGATAATTTTAGCCAATTTGTTCCAATTTACTTTCAGAATAAACCACCTCAACTTCTTTTATCTATCGTACTAGAAAATCACTTCGGCGTACACGAACATTTTTGTTAGATATGCAAAATCCCGCAACTTGCTTGCGGGATTTTATTTTTTCAATCATTAATAGCCGCAAAGGCACGAACAAAACTTGCCTCTGCTTCGATTTTTAATGGTACGGTAAATATTTCAAAGTTGTCAGCACTGAGCAGTTGTTCGAGTCCGGTTAAATTTTCCAGAATGAAGATATCATTACCAAGTAGTTCTTTATGCACCGGGAATGGTTCATAGTCTGGCGAGGGCATGTCCATGCCCAGCACTTTGATTTTTCTGTCCAGCAGAAACTTGCTGAACTGAACATCCACACTTGGATGTTCAGTATAGTATTTTTCTTCACCGTAGAACGCGTCAAACCCGGTGAACAACAGAACGATGTCGCCTGGCTGAATCATGGTTTCGTATTCCGGTTGCATGGTAATTTGCGGTTCGGTGCGCACATCTAGTATGACGCCACGACCAATAAAGTTATCAATTTGAAAGTCAATTGCCAGACGTGGATCGTTCAGCATATGGGCCGGCATGTCAATGTGGGTGGCAACGTGCAAACCGCTTTGTAGTTCATAGGCACCGTAATGGTCACGCTCAACAAATTTTGTTTGTGCTAATTGGAGCGGTGCGTCACCGGGATAAATCGGTGCGCTCGCATGTAAGGGTTGAGATAAGTCAATAATTTTCATATCAGCATCTCCTTTGTAATAGTTGGTTTATAGCAAGGCTATACCATTGGCATCGCAGGTCAGTTCAGTGTCAACATCCCATGTTGACGATTGAACTTCACCGATATGGGCCTTGCGCAGGAAATACATGCAAAGCCGTGATTGGCCGATGCCGCCGCCGATTGTTTGTGGTAAGCTGTCTTCAAGCAGCATGCGGTGATATTCCAATGTACCACGATCAAGAGCGTTTGCTATGGTAAGTTGTTCTACCATAACTTCTTTATTGACGCGGATACCCATTGATGAGAGTTCCAAAGCACATTGCAGTGGCGGATACCAGAAGATGATGTCACCGTTGAGGCGCCAGTTATCGTAGTCAGGCGCACGCAGATCATGGGCCTCACCGTTGCTTAGCTGGTGACCGATACCTTTGATGAATACTGCGCCACATTCACGGGCGATGGCATTTTCCCGTTGCTTGGCAGTCAAGTCAGGATAGCGGTCAGCGAGTTCCTGTGAGTCAATGAAGGTTATTTGTTTTGGCAACCATGAAGCGCCAAGTTCAGGATATTCATTAAGAATGTAGGTTTCGGTTTGGCGGAAACATTGATAGATGTTATCAACAATCATCTTTAAGAACGTTTCGCTTTGGTCAGCGATAGCAATGACCCGCTCCCAATCCCACTGGTCAACATACAACGAGTGAATATTGTCCGGTTCTTCTTCCCGACGAATCGCATTCATATCAGTGTAGAGTCCTTGGTTTTGAGGAAAATTATACCGATAAAGGGCCATTCGTTTCCATTTGGCCAACGAATGGACAACTTCTAATGGTTGCTCATTAACATAAGGCGCCAAGAATGACACCGCGGTTTCTTTTCCGCTTAAGTTATCATTTAAACCACTTTCCGGGCGTACAAATAGTGGTGCTGATACCCGTTGTAAGTTAAGGCTAGCCGCTAATTGACGTTCAAAAAAGTCTTTTAATTTCTTGATGGCAACTTCAGTTTCACGAATATCCAACGGTGAATGATAGTTGTCAGGAATGATGCATGTTTTCATATCGTTGTTCCTCTCTTTGTTAAACTTTTTATATTGTTTTTTATTCTACCACAATTTACAGTCAATTTGAAGCTGTACATGCGTTCACATATTGATAAAAACATGATATACTTATCAAGAAAATGATTATTGTATGGAGGAACTTATATTATGGGATTATTTGACAAATTTAAAAAACAACCGGAAAGTACACCGACGACACTGGCAGCAGTAATGGACGGTGAGATTAAGCCAATTACTGAAGCACCGGATCCGGTTTTTTCACAAAAAATGATGGGTGACGGTTATGTAGTCTTCCCAACTGCGGGAGTTGTTGTTTCACCGGTTGACGGTAAAATAGAAACTGTATTCCCTACTAAACATGCAGTTGGTATTACTTCAAATGACGGTTTAGAAATTATTATTCATATCGGTCTTGATACTGTACAATTGAATGGTGAAGGTTTTGAAGTTTTTGTTGCTGCCGGTGACAAAGTTACTAAAGGTCAAAAGTTAGTTGAAGTTGATTTAGCAACTATCGGCAGCAAGGTGCCAAGCACAGCAACTCCAGTGGTTATTACCAATCTTGGTGATAAGACGATTGAGTTGACCGCAAGCGGCAGCGCAGTTGCTGGTGCTGATGTACTTACGGTAAAATAAATATTAAAAAAAACGGAGCTTACGGCTCCGTTTTTTTATTTCTCACTGGCATGTTCAGCGATTATTTTTTGCGATTTTTCCACAATAAGCTAATAGTAATTCCAATACCGCCTAGCACTGCTGCTATTCCGGCTGCTAACATTTCAGTGGTATTCTGGCCGGTGTTAACTAATGTGCCATTAGTTGTATCAGTTGTTGATCCGTTGCCATTGCTATTGCCGCCACTATTGTTATTGCCGGTTTCTTCGGCAGCAACAACAGTTACATTAACAGAAGCAGTTGTTTGGTTTTCACTTGAATCGGTAGCTGTTAATGTTACCGGATAAGTGCCAAGGGTATTAAAAGTTACTGAATTACCGGTTAATGCGAAGAGGCTGAATAATGTTGTTGGTGGATTCATTTGACTGAAGTCTACCGTTAAGTCTGGTGTGCCTGATGCATCGGTGGTAACTGCATGAACAGCTGCAACAAAATCAATATCGGTCATGCTTGTTCCTTGAGTAACTTGGAGTGCACCATCAACTGTTAATGTTGGTGCAGTGCTATCGCGAATGATAATTTGCACGGTTTTCTCAACGGTTGCACCATCATTTGCAGTAGCAACGATAGTTACTGAATATGTGCCAAGGGTGTTAAATGTTACACTACTTAGGTTAGCACTAAGGCTTTGAATACCTGAATCATCGCTTGCTGAAGCGTGGATGTCGGTTAAGAATTGATTCATGGTAATTGTTGTGCCTAATTCATAAGTCACTGATTCATCTGCTGATAATACTGGTGCAATACCATTAGTAACAATGATGTTCAATGGTTTTGTCGCGCTATTGCCATTGATGTCAGTTGCTTCAATCATTGCTGTATAAGTACCAACTTGAGTGAAGTCAACGGCTGATAAGTCAACAGTAATTGTTGGTGTACCGCTGGCATCAGTTGCACTGATGTTGGCCGCTGTAATTACTTGTGCTTCTGTCATAGTGTGGTTCAATGGAGTTTGAATTGAAGCATCAGCAGTGATAACCGGTGCAACGGTATCTTCAATATGAATGTTGATTTGTTGTTGGCTACTTGCGTTATTAGAAGCGTCAGTTGCTGATACCATTACTGGGTATGTACCAACTGTATTGAAGTCTACACCGCTTAAATCTAAGGTTGGTATAATTGTTGCCCCTGAGTTATCAGTAACCACAATTCCGGCATCACTGATGACTTGTGCATCAGTAACCATACTTCCCAGTTCATAAGTCACATCGCTTGCAGCGATTGTAACAACCGGTGCAGTTTCGTCTTGAATGGTAACAGTTACTGTTAATTCAGCTTGGTTGTTGCTTGAATCAGTAGCCGTTACCGTTACTGTATATGTGCCTGGAGTATTGAAGTCTACGCCGCTTAAATCAACAACCGGAGTGATCACTTCACCACTGGCATCGCTTACCATAATGTGATCATCAACGATGAATTGTGCTGCACTTACAACGCTTCCCGCTTCATAAGTGATTGCGGCATCACCAGTTAAGACTGGTGCAGTTGTATCAACGATTTGAATAACAATCATTTTACTAACAGCTGCATTATTGGCGTTATCAACTGCATTGACTGTTGCTGTATAGCTGCCAACTGTGTTGAAGTCTACACCGCTTAAATCAATTGTAGGCGTTAATACTGCGCCTGAATTGTCGCTGACAGTTGCGCCGCTATCACTTAATACTTGAGCATCGCTCACTACTGTACCAACTTCATAGTTTAAGCTATTTGCTGTTAATGTAATGGTTGGCGCTTCGGTATCAATAATTGCAACATTTACTTGGTAAGTTGCTTGATTACCACTTGCATCTGTTGCCGTAATCGTTGCTTGGTAAGTACCGGCAGTATTGAAATCAACGGCACTTAAATCAATAATCGGGTTAACATTAACCCCAGAATTATCATTCACCAATACATGAGCATCAGCGATAAATTGGCTGTCAGTAACGGTGCTTGCTATTTGGTAGCTCACATCATTAGCACTGATAACCGGTGCGGTAGTATCGACTACGGCAATCGTGATGGTTCTTGAAGCAGCAAGATTGCCACTTGAATCTTCCGCACTCACGGTTGCGGTGTAGTCACCGACTTGCATGAAGTTGACTCCCGATAGGTCAATGACCGGAACAATTGTTTCTGAGCTGTTATCTGTAACAGTAACACCAGCATCAGTCATCACTTGGCTTGCGCTTACTGCAGTACCAACTTCATATGATAATGAGGTTGTGTCAATATGAATGACTGGCGCACCTTCATCGGTGATAGATACAGTTACTGTTTGCAATGCGGTATTGCCACTTGAATCAGTTGCACTGATTGTTGCATTATAAGTACCTACAGTATTGAAGTCCACACCACTTAAATCAACAGTTGCCATGATTGTTTCACCTGAATTATCTGTTACAACAGTATTGGTATCAAGCAAGAATTGCGCTTCACTGATAGTGCTACCAGCTTCATAGCTAATATCTGAGGCAGCAACAATAACCGGCTCAGTAGTATCAATGATGTTAATAGTTAATGTGACTGCTGTTGCTGCATTGCCACTGCTATCACTTGCATTAACTGTTGCGCTGTAAGTACCAATTTGCATGAAGTTTACATTGGTTAAATCAAGCACTGGCATAATTGTTTCATTGGTATTGTCAGTGATTGTTACCCCGGCATCACCAAGAATTTGGGCATCCGGAACCACTGTTCCAACCTCATAAGTCAATTGTGCGGTTTCAGTTTCAATGCTTGGCGCAGTAGTATCAGTAATAGTAACTGTTACAGGCAATGCGCTCATGTTGTTATCCGGATCGGTAGCTACTACCATTACCGTATAGTTGCCAACAGTATTGAAATCAACAGTGCTTAAATCTGCAGTTGGTATAATGGTTGCTCCTGAATTATCAGTTACTGCTACCATCGCATCAAGCAGGAATTGTGCTTCACTTACTGTTGTTCCAGCTTCGTAAGTAACCGCATTAGCAGTTACCACTGGTGCTGTGGTATCGATAATATGAATAGTAATAGTTTGTTCAATAGCCACATTGTTGTTGCTATCTAGTGCACGAACTGCTGCTGTATAAACACCAACAGTTGTAAAGTTTACACCAGACAAATCAATTGCCGGGGTAATTACTTCACCTGAATTATCAGTAACGGTTGCCCCTGAATCAAGAATAACTTGCGCTTCACTAACGGTGCTGCCAACTTCATATGATAAGTCATTTGCTGTTAAACTAATTACCGGCGCGGTTGTATCAACAATTGTAATCGTAATGGTAAATGTAGCTGTATTACCACTGCTATCAGTTGCGTTTACTGTAGCTGTGTATGTACCTGGAGTATTAAAGTTGACGCCACTTAGGTCAACAAGTGGGGTAATCACTTCGCCACTGGCGTCAGTGATTACAATATTTGCATCAGTCAAAAGCTGACTATTGCTAATTGTAGTTCCTGCCTCATAAGTTAAGGCGCTTGTACCACTGATTACCGGTGCAGTTGTATCGACAATGTTGATAGTGATTACCTGATTAACTGCTTGATTATTTGCAAGGTCATGAGCACTGATTGTTGCTGTATAGCTGCCAACGTGCATGAAGCTGACATTATCAAGATCAATTGATGCTAAGATAGCATCGCCTGAATTATCAGTCACGGTTGTTCCGGCATCATTCATTACTTGAGTTCCGGCAACTGCAGTACCAACTTCATAAGTTAGATTATTGCTGACGATTGAAATTACCGGTGCAGTCGTATCAATGATGGTAATAGTAATTGTTCTTGTTGCAGCTAGGTTCCCACTTTCGTCTTCAGCATGAACTGTTGCAGTATATGTGCCTACTTGCATGAAGTTGACACCGCTCAAATCAATTGTCGGTACAATTGGTTCAGCACTATTATCAGTTACCGTTGCGCCGGCATCAGTTAAAACTTGATTTGCCGGAATCGTCGTTCCAACTTCATACGCTAAATTGGTTGCATTGATGTGAATAATTGGTGCTCCGACATCAGTAATTGTTACCGTCACTGACTGAATTGCTAAGTTGTTATTTGCATCAGTTGCAAAAATATATGCAGTATATGTACCGACCACATTGAAGTTAACTTCGCTCAGGTCAACACTCGGAGTAATGGTAACTCCCGAATTATCGGTAACAACAGTGTTCGTATCGAGCAAGAATTGCGCATCACTGACGCTTGTTCCGGCTTCATACGCAATATCTGCTGCCGCTGTAATTATTGGTGGCGTTGTATCTTCAATATGAATAGTGATTGTTTGTGTTGTCGCCATATTGTTACTGCTATCACTTGCTGACACAGTCGCAGTGTATGTACCAATAACCATGAAGTTTACACCACTAAGATCGATTGTAGGCACAATCACTTCACTGCTATTATCAGTTACCGTAACACCAGCATCATTAAGTACTTGGGCACTACCTACAATTGTACCAACTTCATAAGTTAGATCATGAGCAGTTAATGTAAGCATCGGTGCAGTTGTATCAGTAATTGTAATTGTAATTGTAAACGTAGCGGTATTGCCACTGCCATCAGTTGCGCTTACTGTAGCTATATATGTACCTGGTGCATTAAAGTTCACGCCGCTCATGTCAACAACCGGAGTAATCACTTCGCCACTGGCGTCAGTGATTACAATATTCGCATCAGTCAAAAGTTGACTACTAGTTACTGAGCTACCTGCTTCATATGTAAGCGCACTTTCCCCGGTAATTGTAGGTGCGCTGGTATCAATAATATGGATAGTAATTGTTTGTTCTGCTGCCATATTATTGCTGCTGTCCAACGCGCGCACAGTTGCGGTATAAGTTCCAATCACATTGAAGTTTACTCCACTTAAGTCAATCGCCGGAGTAATCACTTCACCGCTGTTATCGCTCACGCTCACACCAGCATCAAGAATTACCTGTGCTTCGCTCACTGTTGTACCAACTTCATAGCTGACATTGCTTGCAGTCACCGAAATCATTGGTGCGGTTGTATCAGTAATTGTAATCGTAATGGTAAATGTAGCGCTATTCCCACTGCCATCAGTTGCTGTTACTGTAGCTGTGTATGTACCTGGAGCATTAAAGTTCACGCCGCTCATGTCAACAACCGGAGTAATCACTTCGCCACTGGCGTCAGTAATTACAATATTCGCATCAACCAAAAGCTGATTGCTGGTTACTGTGCTGCCGGCTTCATAAGTCAGTGCAGTTTCACCATTAATTGTTGGTGCGGTTGTATCTTGGATAATAATCGTTACTGGCATTGCCGCTGAAATGTTACCAGATGCGTCAATCGCGCGAACAACTCCGGTGTAGCTGCCAACAGCATTAAAGTTTACTGCAGATAAATCAATGCCTAAGGAAACTCCGCCAGTACTATTATCTGTATAAGTTGCATTTGCATCTGCTAAGATTTGTGGTTTAGTTGGTTCTGATCCAACTTCATAGTACACCGGATTAGTGCCAATAAGCACACTTGGCGCAGTTGTATCAACAATAGTAACGGTAACTGTAAAAGTTGTTACATTACCACCATTGTCAGCTGCACTCACTGTTGCAGTGTATGTACCTGGAAGAGTAAAATTAACATTGCTTAAATCAACGGTTGGCGTAATTGTCAAGCCAGAATCATCACTTACAACAACATGTGTATCAGCCAAGAACTGACTGCCAGAGACAGTACTGCCGGCTTCGTAACTGATTGCCGTATCACCGGTAATAACCGGCGGTAAATCATCAGTCACATTAACGGTAATCGCAAATGGTATCGCTGCATTTCCAGATCCATCAGTTGCATTCACATAATAAGTAAATACTCCCGGTGTATTCAAGTTGACTGATGAACCAAATGATGCATGCGGTACAATCACTTCATCAGTATTATCGGTAACCGTAATTGCCGCATCAGTCAGGAATTGCGTCTCAGTAAGCACGCTGCCCTCTTTGTATGTCAAATTAGCAGTTCCGCTGATAACTGGTTTAGTCGTATCAACAATATGAACATTAATATTAGTCGATAAAAGTGGAATTCCAAGTAAACTTACTGCTGTAACACTCACTGGATAAACACCAACGGTATTGAAATCAACGCCGCCGAGATTCAACAGCGGCTGGCTGTTGACTCCAAGCACACTACCAACCTGGATATTTGCTGCCAAAATAATTTCACCAGAAGTTCGATTTGGTCCCGCCTCAAAATAAACATCAGCATTTGCACTTAATAAACTTGATGGTGCTTGAACAATCTTAACAGTCACAACAAAAGGAACAGCATGATTACCGCTATTATCAGTTGCATTGACAGTTACATTGTAGTTACCAACAACATTGAAGTTTACCCCGCCAAGGCTAGCTGTCGGTGTAATTGTTTGTCCTGAATTATCACTCACAACAATATTTGCATCAGCCAAAAACTGAGCTACCGTCCGGCTTACCCCTTTATAATAGGTAACTGTTGTGTTTCCGGTAATAACCGGTGGCACCAAATCACCAACAGTAACGGTAACTTGAAATGGAGTTGCCATATTACCACGACTATCTTTCGCCCGAACATTAACAGTGTACACACCGGCAACATTAAAGTTTACTCCACTTAAGTTAACTGTTGGTGTAATCGGTACTGTTGAGTTATCAGTAACCGTAATATGAGCAGCACTCAAAAATTGCGCTGAACTCACTGAGGCTCCTACTGGATAACTAATTCCTGAATCACCATGAATAACCGGATTAATCGTATCTTTAATATTGACCGTAATAACCACTTGATCAACCGGGATTCCTAAAACAGTATGAGCAGTAGCTGTCACTTTATACTCTCCCGGAACACCAAAATTAACTGTACTTAAATCAACCGATGGTGTAGGACTAATACCAAAGATATTGCGTACTTGAATTTCTGCATCAGTAATAAATTGAGCGACACTCACCACTTGACCAGCTTGATATTCTACTAAGCTTTTATCAGCAGAAATAATGGTGTATGCTTTGGTCTGCGCCTCAGTTGCAGTAATTCCCTCCACACTCATCATACCAACACCTGAAACATCCCCGGTCTCATCACTCGCTGCTGCCTCTTCACCATTAGGTACAGTTGGCGTAACATTTTCCTCAGATGTTTGCCCATCAGTTCCCTGGGAATCAGTCCCCGTACCATTCTCAGTCGAATCATTCGACTGTGTAGCTGGTACATTATTGTCCGTACTCGTTCCTTCTTCGGCATAAACCGGCATCGCGGTTTGAAGAACAACACCCAAACCGGAAAATAGCAACAATGCTGCCGCTAAGCCATTAAATAACCTCTTCATTCTAATCGCTTCCTTCACAAAAAATTTCTTCTGAGACGTCTACTATAAACCCGATTTCGCTATTTCGCAATCGATATGTTTCACAAAAAAACTAAATAAATTTATCTGAGCATTTCGGTTGAGAAATTGTTAAAACAGTTATATAATTCACCAGCATTTTGTGATTTTTCAGAAAAAAAGAACCGCTACAGAGCCAAGCTCTGTAGCGGTTCAAAAATTATTTCAACAACTCAAGGAAAGAAGTTCCGAATGGCGTCTTAATTCCAAAATAATCAGTAGCCGTTGCACCAACATCAGCCATCGTTTCACGATTGCCGATCCGCACTCCGTGTATACCCTTTTTATAAATCATCAGCGGCACCCGCTCACGCGTATGCTTACTATGACCAATCGTCGGATCATTACCATGATCAGCCATGACAATTAAAATATCCTCATCATTGAGCATCGCTGTCAATTCACCAATTTTTTTATCCGATAAAGTAATTCGATCGCCATACCAAACCGGATCCTCAGCATGCCCGGCTAAATCTGTCTCCTGAATGTTCAGACAAATAAATCCATTTGGTGTTGCTTCAACTTGTTTGAACAATTCATCAAACAAATATTCACTCTCAACTCCAGGGTATAGTGCCCCGCTCGGATTGGCAACAATATCCGCAACCTTACCAAGCAATACTACCGGCACTCCAGCTTGATGCAACAATGTTGGCACCTGCACTGAGCTATCAACCCCATACCCTAAATGAATAACATGATAATCATGCTTATACAAACCAGATGCCGGTGTATCAAGACCAATAAAACCATCTTTCGTTTTCACCGCATCCAGCATATTCTGCAAACTCACTTCACGACCGCCAAGCGCAATAACCCGAGAAACAGTTACCTGCTCCCGAACGACGCGCCCGATTGCCACAATTTCATCAAAAGTAAGTAGATCTAAAGAGCCGCTAACATTAATAACCTGCCCTAAATCAGTCTCCATGTTGTCGGCAACAATAACCGCCTCATCAACAACAATTACATGCAAGCCGTCCTTCATAAAAAGACGGGTTGTATGTCCAGCTTCCTCAAGCGCTACTGCAATCGCCTCAATTCTTGCATTCAACTTCATAAATTCCGGTTTCTTCGGATCAGTCCCCATAATTTCCTGATGACCGTAAAAAGTATCAGCACCAAAATGCTTCAAATTACTAGTACCAAAATTAGCATCAGCATGCAACTGCATCTTTCCAACTGGCGCACCAACCGCTTCCATTAACCCTAAACGCTCAAGCGTCGGCCAATAAAAATCGCCATTAGTTGCCAACAAATGCTTAGCCGTATTAGCACCTTGATCCTGCGGACGAACCGTCACAACATCATCCATAGCGCCAACACCAAAACTATCCAGCACAATAACAATAAAACGTCCCATATTAATCACCTTTCTCGTGAAAACTCATAAGGCATAAGACCGCGGATAAACCGCTGCCTTATGCCCATAATCTTCTAATAATTTAATCTAATTTCTGGCCCAGACTATTATACAAACCAACCAACTTTGGTTCACCCTTAGAAATACCTTCAACAATTGCCACCGTACTTCGAGTCACAAAAATTTGCGTGCGGAAAGCCATGATTGCCGTAGCACCAAAAGCATGCTCACCGTTAACTTCAAGATAGTAGTCAATATTCTCATCAGCAAACGGTGCCATTGTCGCCATATGCTGCTCACCTTTATCATCCAGCAAAACATGCTGTAAATGTCCACGGCGATAATAACCGCCACCATATACATAGCTTTGTCCTTTAAAGGTATGCGAAACTTCACTTACATACACCATCGCTGGCTGTTCTTCCAAATCTTCCACCGCATGCATCGGCGTTGTTCCAGTCAAAGCATGACCTGGCTCACCTTGCGTACCACCAATAGAAGCGATAAAAGGAATTGAGCGACTGCATGTCGCTGATGGAATATTCAGCTCACGGATTGAAAATCCGGCTGTTTCCAAGATTTCTTTGGCAGCTTTAACGGTAATAACATTATGGGTCTGATTAATTTCATTTGCCTGCTCATCATATAAAAAGCAAGGAAATGAAGTAATACCGGCAATATCCACGCTAGTACATGCTTTAAAAGCATCTAAATAACTTGATAACTCATCAATCAAAAAGCCACCATACTGACCTGGATATAGCCGATCCTGCTCATCATTGACAATCCGCAACAAAACCGCCTGCTTCTTACCGAGTTGCTGCGCAACCCGGTTCACCTCGCGCAACATATCCAATGAATATACAGTAATAAAATCGCTGCCATAAGCAATCACCTTTTCAAGCAAATGCATCGGTATCTGCACTAAATGACCGGTATTGCCAAGCGGCAGATGGTGATCCATCATTACTTGGGCTTCCTTAAAATCAACCACTACTGCCTTCTTCATACCAACATCATGGAGACGCTGGGCGATATAAGGATTGCGGCCAATCTGTTTAGTCATATAAAAAAGTTCCATATCATACTCGCCAGCTGTTGCTAACATCACTTTTGCGTTAGCCTCAATCATATCCATATCCATGACGTAAGTGTCAGGGAGAATTTGACCTGATTGATGCAGCATAATCGCTGCCTCAATCAACTGCGGGTTTCTTTTCTTGGTAATATCCAAAAACATACGCTCTTCCTCCTAAAGCGAAGCTAAGAGTGAGCAAATATGAATATACATATAATCCACTTCAGCATCATCAAAAGTCAGCGGAGCAATTGCCGCAAGCTCTTGCCACAAACTTTCTGCATGTACAAATGCCGGTTCATTTCTTAATTGTTCAGCAATTTGAGGATCGAGTGCCGCAACACTTTCACCCTTTTTCTGACGGGCAGTCGCCATCGCCAGATGGGTTAAAAATACTGACGCTTTTTCAGAGTCGGTTGTAACATTTTGTTCATTCATATATTGAATAACCGCCTGCATATAGTCATAAATCTGCTCATCAATAATGCCGGCAGTTTTTAATACGTTTAACTTCTCTTGTATCATCAAGACTCTCCTCCATAACTAATATCGCGGAATCATTGCTCCCGCCATGACTGACTGCTGAACTTTTAAAAGTTCAGCAATCTCGACATTTTTCTTTACAATTGTTTCAATCATTGAACTTGTTTCAGTAACAATGATAACCGCTCTGGTCATATCAACCTGACGCTCATCACTTTCAATAAAACGATAATTCAAATCCTGATAATTTTTATCAATAATTTCATCATAGTTCCAAACTCCGGCATCGATAATACCCTCGCGCAAACCATGAATAATCTGGTGCCCGGGCATTTCAACAAAAGTGACATCAAAGCCATCAGTCAAACTGTTTGTTAATTCTCTTTGGTCAAACGAACCACTGTCAATAGCGATACGCATCCCATTTTCAATTTGTTTACTGCTGTTATCAGCAAACAATAATATGTGCCGTGAAAGATATGAATGCGGACCAAAATCCAAAATGATTTTTATCGGTGCGCCTTCTTGCAGAGCGCGATCTGCAGCAAACTTTGAGGTAACGGCAAAACCATATACACCATTAATTACTGACTGAATCCGGTCTTTCGACCCGCGAACGTAAGCCATATTCAAACGAATATTATGCTTACCAAAACATTCATACAGTCCAGTTGCAAACCCTTCATATAAACGTGAATAAGGTAAAGGCATGGTGCCGACAACTTGATCAGAAATTGCATACTTCTGCAAAATCTGATAATCAATCGCACTTACATAGGTACCCAAATGACCCTTATTTTCAAGCGCAATTGCTCCTTGCGTTTTCAAAAACGTCAATGCGTTTTGCACGGTTCCCCGTGACACCCCGAGACGCAATTGAAGCTCGCTGATAATTGGCAGCTTCTCACCCTTATTTATTTGTAATAATTCTTGTGCCAGTTCAGTAATTGTTAAACCGGTTTTCCGATAAAAAGTCTCATTCATAATAGCTCACCCGCAATTTGATCTTATTATTTAAATTGTATTGCTTTTTTTCACAAAATTCAATAACAAGAGGCGAGTACGGTCAAGGGAATCTGTTTCCGCTCAACCGATACTCTAGGAGTAATCTCTTCTTGGAGCAAAGAGATTAACATATATATGTCTACGTGCGAATCACGTTATTTAACTTGTGCAATTGCTTCCCGCAAAATCCTAAGAACTGTTTCGCTGCCGGCACGGTTAGGGTTGATCCGAATCATCCGTTTCGATAATTCCGGATTGGCCGCGCGGAATGTTCCTGAAAGCCGGTAAAATAATGGCGAAAATTCATATTTAGATTCCGCTCCGACCGGATTCGGCAAACCACCAAGGGTCACTGCCGCCGCCAACACTTGGTCTGCAATTTCATCTTCTAATTCAACCAATAAAACTTTTGATTGCGCATTGGCAATAAATGCCTGTTTAACCCCAGCAAGTTCACCATTGTTCAAGCGCTCATGCAAATCATCAGTAACTTGTGCGGAAATTGCTAAAGCCACCGGTGCATAAATCAAGCCACGTAAAGCATCCAAAGCTTCATGCCCCTGCACTTGCAGACCGCCAGAATAATTTTCCTTACGCAATGCCTCAATAATTGCCAAATCGCCAACAATACAGCCAATGCCTTCCGGCCCTAAAAGCTTAAACATTGAGAAACAAGAAGCACTTGCCCCAAGCTCACTCCCAATCTTTTCAACTTTCATCACTGCATAATTATCATCGGTAATAATTGGCAACTCAGCGTCAACGCTGCGAATACAAGCGATCACCTCACCCATATCATATGCATCATCCGGACGTTGCCGAGTAAACTGTACCAAAACCGCATCTGGTTTTTGTGATTCAATGGCTGCCTTTAACGCCGCTAAATCATTGAAATCAGCACTTACCGTTTGCAGTCCCATCATTGCTACTGATGTTCCGGTTGTCGGATAAATCGGAGCCTCATGAATCAGAAGCTTCTCATGAGGCTTCATCACTGCATAAAGTGCCAAACGAATAGCCATTGTTCCGGCACCACGCACCAGCATAGCCGCCTCAGTATTGAAAAAGTCAGCTAAGACCCGCTCAACTTTTGCGGTTGTGCGGGGTTGGTTCAACCCCGGCACAACCCCAAGGTCTCCTCGGGTAATAATATCCTGTCCTTCAAATTCTCTTGTTACCGCGTCAACAAGAGCAAACTGCTTCTGCATAGCTTGGTCAATAGTAATACTTTTTAATGGATAAGTTTTCATTGCTATCTGCGCCTTTCTATCGGTTCATAAATTTTTGCGGATTAGTAATAAGCATCTTTTCAATAAAGCTCTCACTGATACCACCCTCGCGAATCATTGGCACAAAGTTATCAAGCAAGAAGGTATACCCTAAACCGCCTAAATATTTCAGATGTGATTTGCGGGTAATATCCAAAGATAAAAACACTTTATCAGTAAATCCTGCTGCTTCAATAACTTTAAGCATTTCTAATCGGCGGCTATCTGCCATATAATTTTCTTTGCCGATAGTATCAAACTCAACATACACACCTTGTTTCAACATATGCATAATATAATCAATATCACCGGTTAAATCAACATGACCGATAACAACCCGATCCAAATCAAAATTATGTTCTTTAAAAAGTGCAACTTGCTCATGACCATAAGTCCCAAGCGTCGTATGGGTTGTCAAATTTTTACCAGTCCGGTTAGCTGCAATCATTGCTGCCTGGAACACCTTGTGTTCCTCAGCAGTCATTTCATTCTTGCTGCTGCCGATTTCACCGATAATCTCTGCTTTAATACCAGTCCCATCAATACCAATTTCAATTTCATCAATCATAATCTGTGCTAAGGCATCTACACCTGAATCAAAGACAACTTGTGGTAAAAATTTATGTTGATAGAAACCAGTAGCGTGAATAATGTTGATGCCTGAAGCCTTCGCTATATCTTCAACATACTTCACATTACGACCCATGCCGATATTTGTCACATCAACAATATTTCTAACGCCTTGTTGATATAATTCTTTATATTCGCCAATTGTTTCCTCAAAACAGTTTAGGTTACAATCATCTGTACCCTTTAGTCCTGATAAATCAATTGTTGTATGTTCATGCATAAATGTAATTCCATTTACAAGCGGCATAAAAACCACTCCTTTATTTAATGTATCCTTGCTGTCTGCTTTGTGCATTTTGGTGGAAATAACGCTGGACAACAGCCGGTATTTCACTCGGAATTGCTCCGGCAACACCCGCCATCTGCGTAATGACTTCCTGCTCCGAACGACAATATAAAGTAATCCCCGTCGCAATATCCGCCGCCGGCACTGCAATCGCCGTCCCGCCAGCCATATTGGCAACCCGTAAAAAACCCTTGCCGCTGCGCTGCTGATTAGCCTTAGTTGCTGCACTGAAACTACCCATTACTGAGTCACCATAACTATGCACATCAATTGGCCCCTCAATAAACGCAACCATATCATACTGCGTCATCGCTACTTCTAAAAAGGCAATCGCCGGCGCGCGTTCACTCGCAGCATCAATAAAATCAACTTCATGCAACACAACCCGAGCAATCCCGCCCAAAGCCTGCCGCAAAACTGCAACAACCTCTAAGCCATTCTCAGTCACTAAATCATAATCCGCCGGTATTGCTATGTGAATCTCCCGCGATGTTTGGCTTCCTGAGAACCCAAACACATCAAGTGCAGCATCAAGGCTTGCCCAATCACGTGCCATAATACCTGCCGAAGGTTGAAACTGCAAATTATCAGTTGACTGCTTGACTGCCTCAACAACCGGTAAAAGCGGACTCATAAAAGCAAACAGGTTAAGACTGATTGCCGGTGCTAAAACTGAACCACCGCCATCACTGCCAACACCAATATCATTAATACCGGTAAAAACATTGATTGCTGTGCCACTTGACGAACCACTCATATGGCGCCCGGTCAAAGGATTCAGCCGCTCAACATCAATCGCCCGGCCGTTATCACTGGCAGCATCAACCGTATGCAACAAATACCCGCGCGTTTTCAACTGCTCAACACACGGCCGCAAAATATCGGTGTTCTTCACACCCATATACGCAGCAAATTCATGCCGCTCAATCCGCTCGCAGCTTTCATCAAAAGCTGCCTGATTCACCGAAACCACACTGTGGTATCGGTCGCTCATCGCTGCCATTGTTGCCTTCGCAAAATATTTCAGCTTGTTCATTCGCTATTCACCTGCACTTTTTAAAAAGAAAGGTGCTAAGAGTCTTGTCGCCTAGCACCGATTTTTATTATCCACCAAAAATCATTAATATACCTTGCTCTACTAAGTATACAAGATTGATAATAATTCCTAAACTAATTGCTGCAATCGGTCCAACCGCTAAATCAACAACTGGTTTTTTCATTGTACGATTCAATAAATATAATCCGGCAACCCAGAAGAATCCAACACCTGGCACAATTGCTTCTGCGGCTAATGCCCCACCAATAAGCAATGCAACTTCCAACACTTTATTCATCGCAGTACGGATATGTTCACCCATTTCACGAATTCCCGGGAAGCGGTCTAACCCTTTAGCCACACCGTTCAATAACATGATTTCAACGAACATAATAATGAATCCAACAATAAACGCCACAATTGGATTTCCTTGTAAAAGAATCCCAGCTACGAATACAAATGTAGTTCCTGCCGGGCTATATACACCGGTAACAATAGCTGTTGAGAACACTAACGGAATAAATCCGATACCGCGCGCTCCGGCTGCTAATGCTGCCTCAGTAAAGTTTCCTTGACTCATTAAGTTTAATGAAATTGGATCCCCGGCCATTAACGCCATACTTGTTGCCGCACTTACTAATCCACCGATTACCGCTAAAATAATCCAGTTTGCTTTAATGCGTTTTACCCGTTCCAAGAAAATACTGACTAATTGCTGATTGGCATTACCATCACCTTTAATTGAAATTGCAAATCCGATTAAGAATCCCATACCAACAAGTAATGACATTCCTTCAACACTCAACTTAATGTTAGTACCATTAATTTGTAAAACTTGCAACATGTTGATCCAGTTTACCAAGAACATTGATGCAGCTGTTGCCAAAAATGTAATTGCACCCTTTTTAAACCCATGTTGATAAGCAACTGCAATTGCCGGGAATACCGCAAAAGCAACAACAATCGGACTACCAACTTTTGCTAACGCATCAAGGAAGTTAATCGGTAGCAATGCAAAAGCATCAATGACTAACTGTAATCCTAAAGTCAATAATACCCCATAAACAGCCCCAACTGCTCCGGCAATGATAATCCCTTTTTTACCGGATGGTGACCAAGTACCGATGATATCAGTAGCTAAAAGCACACTATGCACCAATAAAATTGACGCCCCAATCGAAACCGGAATACCAAACCCGATAACTAAACCAAAACTTAATGCAAAACTCGTTGCCGCAAGCTCTTTACGACCAATTTTGCCATCGAGAAATTCCGGCATAACCGGACGTAACCCATCATTAAATACAGCAATCCCGCGATTAGCTAAAATCGCTGCCAAGGCCCCAACTGCCCCCACTACAAGCAGCTCAACAATTTTCATGAATTCCATATAAATTTCCTCCTGAGTATTTCAATACTATTTTTTTGTGATGAAATAATCTGTTTTCTCCTGATGTCCTACCCTTAAAATCTTGAGTGAATGAGTGCGAGTCAAGCTCACCCTCATTACACTAATTATTTGAGTTTCAACAATTCGTCCATAACAATCGGAACTATTTTCTCTTTATCTTGTGCTGTGAAACCAAAAGCGATTTTTCCTGAACGCACTTGCTCACGAATTTCTTCTTCTGACATCATACTGCTTGGCATTGATAATGTAACACATTTATCATGTCCCAATAATGCCAGCGCCATTGCTAACGCACCGCCGCCGCCAGTATTACAAGCACCGATATAGTAATCAGCCTGACCTGCCTGCATAGCCATTGCAGCATCAAGGTCACCTTTTACTTCAATACTTACCTGTCCGTTTCCGTACTTTTCAACAAGCGCTGCAATTTCAGCCTTGTCAATCTGTCCGCCAACCATAATTCTTAACATCGTTTTCACTCCTTTATTCAATATACAATATTTTGTATATTGTGATATAAAACCAAACCATTGCAGCATGGTTTCTTTCAATATACATTTTTTTGGCTATTGATTATACTGCTATTATAAGTTATAAAATTTTTAAATGCAAGCACTTTCAAAATAAAAACCAGAAAGTACCTGTCTATATGGAATTCATCACAATTGTTTTTACTTACTTCACTTGGCCTGCTGCCAACATTACTATTGTCTGTTCAATTCGACTTTCACGGGTTTCCGCCTTCTTGGCACTGGTAATCCACTCAACGTATTTTCGCTGATTAGTGTATGATAAACTTTGAAAAAATTGCTTTGCTGCCTGATTGTCAGCAAACCGCTCTGCCAAGTCAGTCGGTACCTCAACCTCACGCACTGCTAAATCTTCTTTTAATTCAACCGTGACTTGATCACCAATACCCTTACCTAACGCTTTTAAGATGTCTTTACGAATACCTAAAATATGGCATGGTGTTTGCATACGCACTAATGAACCGCGATAAATGACCTGTCCATCAAAACGAGCTTCAACTTTTACCCGGCCTTTCCCAAACTCTTCTTGTACGTCATAAGGAAACTCAACATATGCACCCGGTCCGGTTGTGGCAATAATGGCATCAAATTTGTATTTATACATTAATATACTCACCTCCCATAAATTATATAAAAGAGACTTGCTGCAAGCAAGCCTCTTTTATTTTCCAGGAGTGTATATTTGTAAGTCACACTCGTTATATTGCTATATTACGGAAGTATTATTTTTTCATCATTTCGCTTGCTTTTTTATTCAAACTGGCAACTTTAGCAAATGTTAAATGCGCAACTACGCCAACATAGAAACAAACAAACGGTACCATGATACCAATCCCCAGCCAATCCGGGAACAAACTTGCTACTAAAAAGATAACTGCCATACAAAGCAGACCGCCAACCGGGATTACGATCCAGCGACTTAGCACGTTGCCTACCCGTTCAACATATTTTTTTGCCAATATATTTGTGCCAATAAATACTAGCGCACAATATCCTAAGAAAATATATACTTCCATAATTTTCAACTCCAATTTTTATTCAGCACTTGCAAGTGCTTCAGCATTTTCAGCTGCGATTGCTTCCTCTTCTTGTTTAGCCATTTTATCATCATAAGCTTTGAAGAATGGGAAATACACAACTAATGAAATAACAATACCTACCAGACAAAGCACGAATGCTCGCCAGTCCCAGTTGGTTGCCATCCAGGCACCCAGTGGTCCAGGCAATGTCCATGGTGCCCGGAATACCATTCCGTTTACCAAGTTCAAGTATTGAGCAATACCTGCTACAACAGTCATAACCATTGGCGCAAGAACGAATGGGATAATTAATACCGGGTTCATAACAATCGGTAAACCGAAGATTAACGGTTCGTTGATGTTAAAGATTGACGGTACAATACTGATACGTCCCATTTGTTTCAGGTACTTAGAACGAGCGAACAATAATAAAATCGCTAACCCGATTGTTGCCCCACTACCACCAATCCATACAAACCATTGTAAGAATTGCTCAGGGAACATATGAGGCAACGCAGATAAAGCTGCATTTCCGCCATTCATTGCGAATGCATCAGCATTGGCATTAATTGCTTGCTCCCAGAAAGGACGTACAATTGTACCAACTAAAGATACACCGTGTAAACCAACACTCCAGAAGATAGTAACTAAGAATACAATCAGGAGTACCCCGAAGATATTATCACCAACTAAGAAGCTTGATAATGGCGAAAGTGCCCAAGTGATTACCGCATTTAAGTCAAAGCCAAATACGAAACGAACTACCCAAACCAAGATAATAACAAATCCGATTGAGAATAAAGATTCGAAAGAAGCCGAGATTGCCGGTGGTACACCTTCTGGCATGCGGATAGTGATATTGTATTTTTTAAACAAACGTACAATTTCAACTGCAATCAATGAATACACAATTGCCCCAAACAAACTTGAAGACCCAAGTGCTGCTACCGACAAATATTGTCCGGCAGCAATTGGTTCAAGTCCAGCATTAGTCATTGCAGTTACCATATCAGCATTTACTGTTACCGGAATCAATGAGAATAAGAATGCAACTGTTGCTGCAATCCCTGACATTGTTGGATCCATTTTATAAGAAGACCCAAGTGCTACCCCGATACCAAACGCAGTATACAAAGCCATCAACCCAACTGTTAAACGGAATGCAAGCAAGATGTATGTTGATAAGTTTGGATTAATACTTGCAATCACAGCTTTCCAGTCAATACCAAGTGGTTCTAATGGTAGATTTAAGAAAATCAAGAAGAAAGAACCAACGATAACAATTGGAATTGTTGCAACAATCCCGTTACGAATCGCTCGCAAATGTCTTTGCTCTGCAAGTTTAGACATTGGCGGCATGAATTTTGTTTCTAAAAAATTCAGAAAAGCGTTCATATATTTTACCTCCTTATAGTTACGCATATAGCGCTTACAATTGAAGCTTACCGCTTTTTAGAAAATATTTCAACAAATCCAGCAATTATGAAATGTATTTTCAATTATTGGAAAGTCAAACCCCGATGCCGGTAAAGCGGCATCGGGGTTTATTCGCAACGAAACACTAAGCTTTTATCTTATTTACTCTTTTTTACGACGTTTTATCAAGAAAAAGGTTAGCGATGAGCCGCTGATTATCAGGAAGATTCCGGTTATTGTTATTGCATCATTTTACCCGGTAACCGGAAGTCCGAAAATTAATGTTTTGCCCTCAAGGTCAGCTGGACTATTTGGCGCCGTTGCATTGCCTTCACCAGTTACAGTTATTGTTACATTGGTTTCGGCGTATTTTTGTCCATCAGCGGTTCGAACAGTAATAGTCACTGTGGTTGTCAGCTCAATAGTTTCAGCTTTTTTCAAAATTTATCCCAAAACCATATAGGTTTCATACGGTTGCAAACTAATAATTCCTTCTAAACGCTCAAGCGGTTTGGCGGCGTTACTGATCAACACCTGCTGACTCCCCTTTAACCACTCAATAGCAGATAAATCTATCTCCATAGGTGTATCATAAAAGTTTGCCAGCACTAGCAAATGCTCATCAGCTAAATTACGACTATAAGCAAACAGCTGTGCATGCTCAGCAAACAACGGCTGATAATCACCATCAACAATAACTGCCTGTTCTTTACGCAATTGAATCAACTTTTGATAATACTTAAACACCGACTTTGCCGCTGCACAATCAGCTGCGGCATTCACTTCATCAGCATTTCTGCCGGCACTAATCCATGGTTTACCGCTGGTAAACCCATTAGCATGGCCACTATCCCAAGTCATCGGCGTCCGACCATTATCCCGCGACTTCGCCGCTAAGATATCCAGCACCTCAGCCTCTGGTATATTGGCATTACGCAAAATCTCAAAAGCATTGAGCGACTCAACATCGCGATACTGATGAATTGAAGTAAAATCAGGATTTCCGGTTGCAAACTCTTCGCCCTGATAAATGTATGGCGTCCCTTGCATACCATGCAAAACTGTTGCCAACATTGTCGCACTCTCAAAGCGATACTCATGATCATTCCCAAAACGTGATAACGCTCGCGGCTGATCATGATTGTTCCAGAACAAGGCGTTCCAACCACCACCTTCGTGCATACCAACCTGCCACTCTGTAAATAACTGCTTTAACTCAGCAAAATCAAAAGGCGTCTTGGTCCACTTGGCTTTATCCTTATAATCAACCTTTAAATGATGGAAATTAAATACCATATCCAGTTCTTCATTCGCTGGATTAGTATAACGGATACAACTCGCTAAGTTTGTCGATGACATTTCACCGGTTGTTAAGGCATCCGGAAACTGAGCCAGAACTTCACGATTCATTTCATGCAAAAACTCATGAATGCGTGGACCATCAGTATAAAACTTACGCCCATCAGCGGTAGCAGAAGCCAAAGTATCATCTAAAAAGCGCTGATCCTTGGAAAGCAGATTCACGACATCAAGACGGAATCCGTCAATACCTTTAGTCAGCCACCAACGCATCATCTTATAAATATCCTGACGCATCTTCGGATTTTCCCAGTTTAAATCAGCCTGAGTTTTATCAAACAAATGCAAATAGTAAGTATTGGTTGCTTGATTATACTCCCAAGTAGTCCCGCCAAACTTAGACTGCCAGTTATTCGGCTGATCGCGCCAAATATAATAATCATAATAAGGATTATCCTTACCGGTACGCGCCTGCTTAAACCACTCATGCTCGGTAGAAGTATGATTCACTACCAAGTCCATAATAATCTTCAACCCTTTGGCGTGAGCTTGTGCTAACAACTCATCAAAATCAGCCATCGTACCATACAACGGATCGATCTCATAGTAATCAGCAATATCATACCCATTATCACGTTGCGGCGACACGTACGGCGGTGTCAGCCATAAATAATCAACGCCCAGCTCAGCCAAATAATCAAGCCGCGAAATAATGCCTTGAATATCACCAATACCATCACCATTACTATCTTGAAAACTTTTAGGATATATCTGATAGACAACTGACTGCTTAAATTTTGTGTTCATCTTTATTCGCCTCTCTTTATAAAAAGAAGTTGATGTGGCAAGCTGCTTGCCACATCAACCATTTTCCTACATACCGAAATCAGTTTCCTCAGCAGTAATAATTTCTTTACCGCCAGCTTTTTGTACTGCCATTTTGTGGAATACAAAGGTAAGAACCATCGGCACGGCAATTGCTACAACCATTGCAATCGCAAACGGTAACCAATATTGTGGTTGAATTGACAAGATTCCTGGCAATCCACCAACACCAATACCATTAGCCATAACGCCGGTCACAATTGAAACCACTGCCGCACAAGCTGAACCAATGATGGCCGCATAGAACGGATAACGGAATTTCAAGTTAACCCCATACATCGCCGGCTCGGTAACTCCTAACCATGCTGAAATAGTTGAAGATGTCGTTACTGAACGAGTTTTTGCATCTTTATATAAGAAATAACATGCGAAGGCAGCTGCCCCTTGAGCGATATTGCTCAAGGCAATCATCGGCCAAATCATCGTTCCACCAAGATTCGCAATCAACTGCAAGTCAACAGCAATAAAGGTGTGATGCAATCCGGTAATTACCAGCGGTGCATAAGCGAGACCGAAAATAATTGCGCCGATAAAGCTAAACGGTCCGGTTAGCAGCCATTCAAAAGCGAAGGCAATCGCATTACCGATTTCACGTGATACCGGTCCGATAATTGTATATGATAATACTAAAGTTACTAATAAAACAGTAATCGGAATGATAACCATTTTCAATGCATCGTGGATATATTTGCTTAAGAATGTTTCCATCTTAGCAAGTACAATCCCACCAAGCAATGCCGGTAGCACTTGTGCTTGATAACCAACTTTTTGAATAACGAACAGACCAAAGTCCCAAACCGGTACTTCTCCGGCAGCATTCGCTGCCGCATAGCCATAAGCATTCAATAATTGTGGTGATACCAGCATAATTCCTAAAGTAATACCTAGTACTGGCGTACCGCCAAACTTCTTAACTGTTGACCAACAAATAGCAACCGGCAAGAAATGGAATATCGCTTCACCCGGCACCCATAAGAATGAGTTTAACGCATCTACCCAAGGATACATTTGCACTAAAGTTAAACCATCAACAATAGCAATACTCTCCAAAATATTACGCAATCCTAAAATCAACCCACCGGCTAACAATACCGGAATGATTGGTACAAAAATCTCTGCCAAGTTAGCAATCAAACGCTGTAAAATATTTTGATGTTGCAACGCATCCTGCTTCACTTCTTCTTTGCTCACTTTTTCAATGCCGCTTACAGCCGCAAAATCCTTATAAAAGTCAGCAACAGCATTACCAATAATAACCTGGAATTGTCCAGCACTGGTAAATGTTCCCTTCACATCATCCAATGCTTCAATCTTAGTAATGTCTGCTTTACTCTCATCTTTTAAAACAAATCGTAATCTCGTCACACAATGCGTCAACGAAACAATATTGTCTTTACCGCCAACGTACTCAAGCAACGATTTTGCTTGTTCAGTATACTTTCCCATAGTATAAAACCTCCTAATTTGAAAACCTTTACACTACTAATATAACTTGTTTAACCAAGTTTGTCAACATGTTTAAACAAGTTTATTTTTATCACTAAAAGAAATGATAAAAACAGCGGTCTGCCAGACCGCTGTTTTTAGTTTTGAGTTTCCTCATTATTGATTATGTCGTTTTTTCTTGATGATTAATAACACAAGTCCTGCAAGAGCAACAATTGCACCGATAATAATAAAATAGAGTGTATTTTGCCCGGTACTTGCTAATGCATCGGTATTATCCAAGCTTTGTTCTTCAACAACAGTCACGGTAAAAGTAGTGTTAAGTACTCTTTCGTTAGTATTGTAAAGAATTCTGCTTGTGCTGTTGTTAGCAATTGCCGCATTTGGATCAGTATAAGCAACCTCTAACTCAAATTTTCCACTTTGCGGACTTTCTGTTAACTTAGCAATATTGCTAATACGTAATGGCGTTAAAGTTGTATTTAGATTATGATCCAATGCTGCGCTGCCAGAACGATTTAGTAATTCGGCTTCTAATGTTCCGTTGGCAATGAATGCTTTTAAATCTGCATAGCTAACTTGGAAATCATTAGCCGAAATTGTCCAAACACCATCAGCGATGTAATCTTGCCATTTCGCTTGTAACTGTAAACCACCCGCTGGCATCGTAAAGCTGCCACTGTATCGTACTCCATTAGCATCAAACCAGCCTTGGAACCCATAGCTCCATTGGTCACTGCTTAAGCTACTGATATCTACCATACTGTCGGTTGGTGCAACAATTGAATCAACACCAGTGCCGCCATGAGTATTGAATGTAATAACTTGGTCAGCTGCTGTCCACTTCGCTTTCAGCTGCAGACCGCCTGCCGGCATCGCAAAACTTCCGCTATGTTGCACATCGCTTGTATCAAACCAACCAATAAAGCTGTATCCGGCTCTAGTTGGCACAACTGTATCCAAATTCACCGCACTGCCGGTTGGTTGCACAATGCTGGTTGGAACACTCGTTACATCACCATTGTTTACATCTAAACTAATGGTCTGATCAATACCCTGCCATTTAGCTGTAAGTGTAGCATTATATGGATACATAGTAATCGTTCCAGTCACTTGAGTGTCATTGATATCATACCAACCTAAGAAGGTATAACCAGCTTTTGTGGTTACATTGGCATCGATATCGATTGGAGTATCAGTGGCTGCGTTTATCGCGGTCACTGCACTTCCGCCTTTTGCATCAAACGTCAATGTATATGTGTTTGCGCTATATTGTGCGTACAACGTTACATTGTTAGTTGGCATCGTGTCGGTGCTGAAATTCCATTCATTACCTCCAGTTTGGGCATCGAACCAACCGTTGAAAGTATAACCAAGTTTAGTTGGGTTGACTGGTTTAGGTACCAATGCACCATAAGTCACGCTTTCGGTCGTTGTTGCGCCATCGTTGTTGAAAGTCACTGTGTAACTATCAACACTAAACTGCGCATATAAAGTTACATTGTTTGCTGGCATTGTTTTCGTGTCGAAGTCCCACGCATTGCCGTCAGTTGCAGCATCGAACCAGCCGGCAAAACTATATCCGGTTTTACTTGGATCAGCTGGTTTTGTTGCCTTAACACCATAGTTGATTGTTTGCGCAGTTGGTGCGGTTCCGCTGCCACCATTGGTTGCGATATCAAAGCTCAATGTGTATGCATTCACTGAGTATTGCGCATACAATGTCATGTTATTTGCTGGCATTGTTCCAGTAGAGAAATTCCACTGAGTGCCGCCGGTTGCTGCAGTAAACCAGCCATTAAATGTATAGCCTTCTTTACTTGGGGCTGCTGGTTCAGTGATTGTTCCGCCATAGACAACATCACTCGTTGTTTCAACGCCATCATTATTGAAGGTTGTTGTATATGTATTTATGCTGAATTGTGCATACAAAGTTGTATTGGCAGCAGGCATTGTTGTCGTGTTGAAATCCCATGCTGTGCCACCACTTGCTGCCGTAAACCAGCCAGTAAATGTGTAACCGGTTCTAGTTGCATCAGCTGGTTTTGTGGCTTTCGTACCATAGTTGATTGTTTCCGCTGCAGGCACACTGCTTTCTCCGCCATTAGTCGTGACATCATAACTTAACGTATATTGATTGACTGTGTATTGCGCGTATAATGTTGTGTCTTGTGTTCCAACCGTATACGGGAAAGTTATTTTACTTCCGCCGGTTGCTGCTGTAAACCAACCGATAAACGTATGCCCTTCGCGAGTGACTGCTGGTTCACTGACGATGGTTTCTCCTGGATAGCGTTTAATCACACTATCAGCAGTCAATCCACCTTGTGCGTCCATTGTCACTTCTGTCGGAGTAATCAATCCGGCATTGATGGTTGTTGCCATCAATGTACTTGGCGTAATATTCGCAGTTTTTGCTTTTAAATGGTCGCCAGTAGCTGTTGGTGTTGAACCACCACTAGTAACCGGACTGAATCGGGTTGAGTCATCAGTATTTGGATTACCAAACACAATATCCACATTTTGGTTCTTATCTAAGCCCATAAATTTGTAGACACCATTAACCCCATTAAATGTTTGAGTTGTTGCGGTTGCCAATTGGGTTGTTGTTCCTGCCTCATAGGCAATCACCGAAACACCATTGCGTCCGTTTTCACCGGCATCTTGTAGACCATTACGGTTTGCATCATCGAAAACCACACCGGTTACAATCCCGGTTTTTAAACGAATCGCAATCGGTTCACTGGCTTTATAGCTTTCATTTCCATCAATACTACGGAAAATCCGTGCTGAGTAAATGTTTAAGTTTCCGGCATGAGCGTCCGCTAACGGATCGGTCAATGCTAATGGGAAATCAATTACATCCACTGTGCCATCGACAATCGGATTATCAGTAAAAATTTTTACCATACGAATATCGTCTTTATTCGCAATAGCATCCCATGCAACAAAGTTTGGCGAATTACGTTCTGTTTCATATGTTGTCGCATATAACACCTGATAATCAAGATTCGCTGCTGAAGTATTAATTTCTTCTAGCAATGATGTAGTCCAGCCGAAAGCCTCTTTTTGCAAATGATAGCCCGATTCAAATGGGTCTGAACCAGAAGTTAATGCAGTCTGTTCACCATATTTTGGAATTGGCACTAAAGCCGTGTAGCCATTAATTGTTTGACCTGAATTATTGGTTACCGTTAACTGGTACTTCGCATCACCACTTGGATTCAAATCAATGATTGATTGATTAGTATCATAATCATAACTCACCCATGGTCCATCATCAAGATTCGCTGCTGTTGTTACCAAGAAACTTTTTTGTGCTTCAATTTTAAAAACTTTCCCTGACGATAATGAAACCAGATTAGTTGCCGGATTATTTTTCCCGGTTACATTAAACTTATCTTTAATTAGATAAGTAAAATAACTCCCACCATTGCTGAATGTCATTGTATCATCAAGTGGTGTCACCATAATAAAATCCTGTGTCGGAATTGATGTTGTTGGTGCAGAAGGCTTGATTTTGAAATCATATTTTATTGTTGCCTCCGGATAAGCTGAAGTAATAGTATCAGGATTACCCGTACCTAAAATAACATCCGGCAACTCTAATTTATAAAATTTATTATTAGTATTATCAACACCTTCTATTGCAGTTAAACTGCCATCACTGGTTTGATAGGTATTACCGTTCCAAGTCACCTTTATCGTATTGACATCAATGGTTGCATACTCTGTATTACGCACATAGAAAGCGATTCCGTTTAATCTACGAACCATGTTAAAACTATACCGATAATTTGAATATCCCGTTGCTAAGGTAACTGAATGTTTGTCTCCACTTTTCTTGCTCACATCCAAGGTCTGTCCATACAAACCTAATGTTGCCGAATAACCATCACTTGGTGATGAAACCGTAATTGTCTGAGTTTTATTGGTGAAAACATTGGCATCATTGCCAGTCTCGAAGATTGTCAATGATGCATCGTATTGACGATTGGCCGGCATTACAAGAACCTTGCCGTAATATTTAATTATTGCGTCGCCAAAATATGAAATATCAGTGAACTGAACATTTGAGTTCCACCCTGCTGCAAAACTCCCGGTAAAGTCCCAGGCTAATTCCGTGATATATTCATTACTATTGGTAATTCCTAAACTATCCTTTGAAAGGGTTACATAATTGTTTGCACCGGAAACTGTTTGTACAGCTGTTGCCAATGTATATGTATTTCCAAGATTGGTTTTTGCTTTAATATTATCTGCTTTTATCTGGCTTGGTAACTTTAAAGTTACTTGTTCAACCCCGTATGTACTGCTATAAGCACTAAAATCCAATTTTGCTGACTGATTGCTGATTGTGCTTGCGCTCTTATTACCTAACATCATATTTCCAAGCAAATTCATACTTGCATCTTCATCTTGAATCGCAATAGAATGATTATTAGCATTTACATCTAAACTTGCGACTGCATTCGGATCGGAAACACCAATTACATTAACTTCACCTTGAGTGTAAAGATTACCAGTATGTACAGTCCCATCAATTCTGGTAATTGAGTTTGGATACCCTGGAATTGTTGCTGGTACACTAAACACAGTATAATTACCAAGTGCAATATCATTTGGTAAAGTATAATCATAATAAAGTGTTGCTGTTGTACTAAAATTTGTAGCCGTAATAGTCAAAATATCAAAGTCTGCATTACTGGCATCAGGTGTAACTGTATATGCTACACTACCATTGCTGATTCTTACTCCGCTTAAACCAATATGTTTATTAATTCGTACATTATAAACAAGCTCTTTGATTGCTCCAGGTTGAGCACCATTTTTGAAATTATATGCGTAAATATAGAGTGGCAATCCTGTAGTTGTTGTTCCGCTGTTGCCAGGATTCTTAAACTGAATTCCTTTTTGTTCAAACCCAACCCAAACACTATCAGCATTAGTAATGGTTATATTGTCAATTTTAGCAGTGCTGTTCTCTTTTTCAACACCATTTTCAGTATATGAAGTGCGTACATCAACAACATCATTAAAACTCTCAGCTGCACCATTATACATCCGCACTGAATAAGTCGGACTCATTTCAAATTGCATATCCATAATTACACTTGGTGCTCCTGGATTAATCGCATATACCAAGGTAGCTTTGCCGGTTAGTACACCATTCACCTTTTCAGGTGTATAGGTAGCATTACCAATTGCCCCTTTTAATTGATCGGCAAGTTCATTCTTATCAAATACCCAACCATTATTGGCATTTTTAACCATTCCAGGCGCTCCGGCTAATTGCAGAACATTATTGAGTTTCACTTCAATCGTTGCTCCGCTCACCTGAACACTATCCGGAAATGATTCAGAAATACTTAACGTTCTTGCTGAAGCAGCAATATCCTTTGGAGCATATGAAAAACTTGGATTTGTTGACAGATCCTTGCCATCAAAAACTGCGAATGCACTTTGCACAGTTGGCGCATCACCCAGCAACTGTCGCGTTCCTTGAACACCTATCGAATCTGATTCATCATCAGCCGCTGCATTACTTTGCGATTGGTCGGTTGTTTCGCCATTCACCGTCGCATTTTCGTCAACAGCATTCGCTGCCGAATTGTTTTCAGTAGGTACATCATCCTGAGCCATAGCCAGAATATCTACCTGAGAAAAAATTAACACCATTACTGCTGTAAAGGCAATAATTGCTTTTCCTATTTTTTTATACATGTTTAAAAACCCCTCTTTTTTCTTAAATTAAACACTACTATGTTTCACTGCTGTCATATTAATTATATTTGAGCGACTCCCAGCACTCAATGAACAGAATATGTATATTATATGGATAAAATCAGTTACTTACGTTGCAACAATTGCATCAACTGTTTGGTCACCCGCAAAACGAGTGAATATTCAACTAATAAAATCGTAATCGGAATTAAAAAGGCAATCAAAATCAACACACTAAATGCAGTGTCAATCCATGTTCCGAAAGCGCCCCACAAAAATGTCGTATCAGTAACGACATTTTCCTGAATCTGGGTAGCGGCATTATTGACATAAATATCCTGAATCGGTTCCTGAGTACCAAGTGTCCCGGCACCATTCGAATCGACAACCTGCACATTCACAGTTGTCTGCACTCCGCCATCAGTCACAAATGTAACCGGATAAATACCAGCGGCTTTAACAACATGCCCGGTATCTGCCTGCACATTAAGAAGCACCTGGGTATCCGTTCGCCATGCCTGCGCTTCAGCTGCTTTCAGCCACGCGGCATTATCCATCGACGTCACTTGCGACTGCGAAACCACAAAATCTGCAGCATCAATAGCAATATTGCCATTCACCACAGTATTCACATCGGTTATTGTCATAAGCACTGTTTCTGTCAAAGTTCGACCATTATTACCATATGTAATCTCCACTTCATAGGTACCGGCCGGTTTACCTTCGCGCACCAGTTGCTGCTTAAATTCCGTTATCGCCGCATCCCGTGACTGCGGCACCGCATACGCCGCCACCGGCTTCACCTGCAGCAAAACTACCGCAAGCATTACAAACACCGTCAGTAGCAAAAATTTCAAGCTACGCTTCATCGCTATCACCAGCTTTAATCAACGGAAACTGCACACTTAATATTACTCCTTGCTCAGTCGGTGCAAACTGCGCCGAACCACCAAGACTTTCAGCAGCCTGTTTGATAACATACATACCAACACCGCTTGATAATTCATTATTACCGGCAATATAAAACAAATCAAATACTCTGGCAAAATCAATAGCGCTAGTATCAGAAACATCATTAGATGCAATAATATGCAACAATCCGTCTTCTTCATACAGCGTAATCGCAAATTCACCGCCGACATCAGTGTACTGACAAATATTGGCAATAATGTTATACAGCAACTGCTTTAATTGAATCCGATTAATTTTTATTTCCAGGAAAGCTGGCATATCGGCAACAAAGAACAAGTTCTTGTTCTTTATTGCCGTCTCGAAGCGGAGAATTAAATGCTTCACCTCACCAACAATATCAACGAGCTCTTTCTGCATAAAAGACTGCAGATCATCCTTGTATAATAAAGACAGAGTTTATTGTAGAGTTAAATATTCTATGATAAGCTCTTTTTATATTGTTGTGGATCA